>CAYWTE010000045.1:0-6568 GCA_964461145.1 uncultured Lactobacillales bacterium
TAATTAACAAAAGCCGAATATTTTTTTACCGTTTATTTGGAACGGTAATAATTTTAATGTTTTTTCTAAGTTTTTCTTTAATTTATAATTATTTTCAAAGGAATGGATTTAAGGATTTATTTTTAGGAATATCGATTTTATGCGGCAAGGGCAATTTTGTTGTGTCAGATATTTACATAAAAGGCCGTGTAAACAGCAGCAAAGAAGATATTTTAGAGGTAATAAAAGTTAAAAGAGGAGATGAACTTTTATCAGTAAACATTGAAGAAATAAAAAGTAATTTAGAAAAATTGCCGTGGATAAAAAATGTTATAGTAAGAAGAGTATATCCGAACAAAATATTTATCATAATAGAAGAGTTTGAAGCGATAGCGATATGGCAAAACAAAGGGATTTTTTATCCGGTAGATAAGGACGGCAAGATTTTTGGTGTTTCGGTAGATAATTTTCCGCCGCTTCCGATAATCACGGGGGAAGAAGCGCCGTCAAATATATATAATTTATTTGATATAATCTCTGAATATCCTGATTTAAAAGAGCGCATAAAAGGAGCAACTTTTATAAAAAAACGGCGTTGGGATATATATTTAGATGATATAAAAGAAGGTTTAATAATAAAACTTCCGGAAGAATACCCTGAAGCGGCATTAAAAAAATTAATAGATATGCAAAAAAAATATAAAGTATTTAAGCGTAAATTAACTTTAATAGATTTAAGATTACCCGATAGAATAGATATAAAAGGCGAAAACGGAGCGAATATAAACATTCCGTATTTAAACGATTCTAATTCTAAACAAAAAAAAGGTGTTAATTTATAAGGATTGCCAAAAATAAGGAGAATAAAAAAAGTGGCAGGTGTAGATTTTAATAAAAACATAATTTCAATATTAGATATCGGCACCAGCAAGATATGCTGTATGATAACGCAGGTCGGCAAAGGGGGGAGTTTTGAATTAATCGGCTTAGGCTATAATGTTTCAAAAGGCATAAGCAAAGGTTGCATATCAAATATAACAGAAGCCGGAGAAAGTATAGCAAAAGCAGTAGAAGCAGCAGAAAAACAAGCCGGCATAAGGATAAATAATATATATATAAATTTTAGCGGAGTAGGGATATTTTCAAACATTATATCTGCCTCAATAAACTTAGGCACAAAACCGATTTCACAAAATGATATAAAGAAAGTTATAGATAAAGGTATAGATAAATGTAATTACGGGGATAGAGAAAGACTTCATTGCATACCGATTTCCTATTCAATAGACGATGAGCATAAAATAGAAGACCCAAGGGGAATGTACGGCAACACATTAGGCATAAAAATCCATACCATCACCTCGCACCCGACGCCGATAACAAATTTAAAATCAGTTATCAGAAAATGCCATTTAGATATATCTGGCATAATAGTATCGCCGTATGCTTCAGGAGTTTCGTGTTTAGTTGAAGATGAAAAGCAGCTTGGCTCAATAGTAATAGATATCGGCGGTGGCACAACGGGGGTATCAATTTTTTACGGCGGACATCCGGTTTATGCTTTTAGTTTGCCGGTAGGCGGGGATAATATAAGCAGGGACATCGCTCACGCATTTACGACATCACTAAGCACGGCAGAAAGATTAAAAAATTTAGAAGGCTGTGCATTATTAACGCAAAGTGATAATGATAAATATATAAAAGTAAATCCATTAGGCGAGCTTGACAATAATAACAGCCAAAGCATTTCGAGGGCAGAATTAAACAAAGTAATTATAGCCAGAGTCCAAGAAATATTTAAGATAATCAACTTTGAACTAAAGAAAACTGGCTTTAGTGAAATGAGCGGCTCAAGAATAGTGTTAACAGGAGGAGGAAGTTTGTTGCAAGAAATAAAAGAACAAGCTACATTTTTCTTTAACAAACCGGTAAGATTAGGCCGCCCTGAAATAATAAAAGGCTTAGAGCACGAAATGGCAAGAGCCGCACATTATTCAGGTATAATAGGAGTATTAAAAATAGCGACGGATCAACATTTATTGTATAAAAACTATAAATTTACATCGGCAGAAAAGAATCCGTCAAAATTATTTAAACTAGGACAGTGGATTGTTCAGAATTTGTAAACTTTTTTATAAGATAATATAAATTCAAATTTATTATTTATTAAAAAACAAAGGAATTACGGAGAAAATAATGATTAATATTAGAGCACCGGAAGCAGAAGAACACAAGTTTTCACCTAAAATAACAGTAATAGGCGTTGGCGGAGCCGGCGGTAACGCAGTAAATAATATGATAGAAATGAAACTCGAAGGTGTGGAATTTATAACTGCAAATACAGACGCTCAATCATTATCGACATCAAAAGCAGAAAAAAAGATTCAATTAGGTGAAAATACAACAAAAGGCTTAGGTGCGGGCTGCAAACCTGATATTGGTAAAGCCGCAGCGGAAGAAACCATAGAACACATAGTCGGGGAAATAAACGGCTCGAATATGATATTTATCACCGCAGGAATGGGCGGCGGTACAGGAACGGGAGCTGCACCGGTAATAGCAAGAGAAGCAAGGAATTTAGGGATATTAACAGTAGGTGTAATAACAAAACCGTTTCAATTTGAAGGGTTTCATCGCTCAAAAATAGCAGAAAGAGGTCTTGAAGAATTAAAACAAAATGTTGATACATTAATAATAATCCCCAATCAAAATTTATTTGCGGTAGCCAATGAAAAAACAACATTAACCGAAGCCTTTAAAATGGCGGATAATGTTTTGTATTCGGGTGTTAAAAGCATAACGGACTTAATGGTAAAACAAGGCCTGATTAATTTAGATTTTGCAGATATAAACACCGCAATGCAAAATATGGGAATGGCGATGATGGGCACCGGTGAGGCAGAAGGTCAAGGTCGTGCAATAGAAGCAGCAGAAGCAGCAATAAGAAACCCGCTTTTAGATAACACCTCAATAAAAGGAGCAAAAAGCGTATTGATTAATATAACCGGAGGCGACGACTTAACACTTTTAGAGGTTGACGAAGCAACAAGAAGGATAAATGAAGAAATCGGAGCCGATTCGGATACCAGAATAATATTTGGAGCGTGCAGAGACGATAATTCCTCAGGCAAAATTAGAGTTTCAGTTGTTGCAACAGGGCTTGAAGATGAAAATGCACAAAGAGAAGAACCGCCGATGAATAATAAACCGGTAACAAGCACACCTATTAAATTAAATGAAGATAAAAATACGGAAAAAGAATTCGTAGACATAGATATTTTTAATGGAGCTAATTTTGATAAACCAAAAATCGGCGTAGATATTTTTCAAGAAACTCCAAAGAATGTAGCAAATTCAGTAATAAACTCAATGCCGCCTGCAAGGAATTTTTTTAGCAGAACAACTTTTCAAGAAGGCAATACATTAAGGAAGGGCATAGCAATAACTAATTATGCAAATGATGAAGATATAAATTATGCCGCACAAATAAAAAAAATAGAAGAAGAAAGCTTTATAGCACAATCTCCTGTAGAGGTAGAGGATTCAACAGAAGATTATATTGATGATTTGAGCAGCTTTGATATGAAAAATGAAGAAGCCGCATCACAAGAATCAGAAAACAAGCCTGAAACAGGTAATAAAATGGCCTCATTATTTGGTAAAGTTGTAGGAATAGGCATATTAGGTAGAAAAAAAGAGGCAGAAAAAGAAGTTAAAGTCGAAATGATAACAAAAGATAATAATGCAGAAGACATAAATATGAATAGAGAAGATTATTTTAATGCAAATTTAGATGAGCCTGCCTATGCAAGAGGCAGCATCTCCGGTTTGCCTGATTTTCTTAAAGAGAGATAAAGAATATGATAGGTGTTAGTTTAATGGGGAGTAATTAACTCCCCATTAGATTAAAAGTCTATAACAATAAAAAGCTTGCGAAATTTTAAAATATAGGTAAAATAAATAAATTATGGATAGCAGCAGCAAAGTATTTGGGATTTTTTTAGTAGTGATTATAGGTATTATGATATCTGTAGCATACAATAATTTTGCCAACAAAAAAGCTCAGGAAGAAAAAGTAAAACAGCAGCAAATAGCAATGCAAAAACAAGCAGAAGCAGAAGCTTTAGCCCAAAAGATGGCATCAATTTCAGCAGAAAGACAACAAGAAATAGAGCTAGAGTTAGCATTAAAAGAAGCAGAAGCACAACGTGAATTATTAGATATTCCGGATATTAGAAAACCGGCGGACAAAGCAAAAGATGCAGGGAAAACTTGCCACGATTCATCTGAATGTCAAGGTCTTTGCATCTATAATGTTGATGAAAAAGATGCTGTTCAAATTGAATATGTAAGGAACATTATTATCAAAAAATTACCAACTGACGGGGAATGTTCTTCTTTTGCAACAAAAGAACCTCAAGGCTGTATTTATGAAGTTTTTAATTCACTAATTTATGGCAGAAAATGTTATCAAGATTCATCACCGGTTGTTACTGTAGAAGATAAAATTAAAGAAAAACCCGCCATAACATCAGATAAATTAGAAAGGTTAAGCGAAGAGGCTGCAAAGGCAGAAGAAATTGAAATTCAAAATAAAATTCCGGCGACATCTCCTGAAATAATAACGAATACAAATAAAATGGAACAGCAACCTGCAACAGCACCTTAAACATTTAAGTCTAATAGGAACAATGAGCGGCACGTCCATTGATGGAGTTGACGCATCTTTAATTTTCACAAATGGGCAAAAAATAAAATCAAAAGGCGGGTTTGTGAGTATTCCTTATAAAACAAGCGAGCAAAAAGCTATAAAAGCAGCCTTAGGAATAGATGCAAGAACGGCGTCAAATCTGCAAATGGAAATTTTAGAAGATGCAAAAAAAGCCGTAACAAAAAGGCATATTGAAGCGATATCTGCTTTAATAAAAAGAGAAAAGATAAAGCATATTGATGCAATAGGTTTCCACGGGCACACGATAATTCATAAACCGCAAGAACAATATACTCTGCAAATTGGCTCTGCGCAAGAAATATCAGATACATTTAATATAAAAGTTATAGCGGATTTCAGGCTTGATGATATAAAAAACAAAGGCCAAGGAGCGCCATTAATCCCGATTTATCACAAAATTTTATATAAGGATAAACTTAAGCCGATAGCAGTTATAAACATCGGAGGCGTTGCAAATATCACATATATTGATGAAAATAATTTAATCGCATTTGATACCGGAACAGGTAACGCCTTAATTAACGATTTAGTTAATCGAAACCTAAATCTTAAATACGATAAAGACGGCAAAATTGCAGCAAAAGGTGCAATTAATTACAATATTTTGCAAAAACTTTTATCTGATGAGTATTTTAATAAAATTCCGCCAAAATCATTAGATAGGGATTATTTTAAAACTGCATTATTTGCAGTTGAAAAATTAAATCTTAACGATGCTTCAGCCACGCTAACGGCGTTTACAGCTGAAGCGATAAAGAAAGCATTTTTTCTTCTACCGTTAAAGCCAAAAGAAGCGATTATTTGCGGCGGTGGGGCAAAAAATTGTTTTTTAATGAAATACTTGCGTTCAATTGTTGATATTCCTATAATTATATCAAGAAATTATAATCGCATAGAAGCCGACGGTTTTGCGCTATTAGCTGCAAGGAAAATATATAACCTGCCGTCAACATTTAGAAGTACAACAGGAGTTGAAAATAATGAATGCATCTGCGGGGAAATCTATACCCCTAATAGCCTTTGATTGGGATAATACCATCGTTGATTCTTTTGGCATTTTAGAAAGTGCACATAAATTAACGGCAAAAGATTTTAATATTGATGAAAATAACTCTAAAATTAAAGACCCGCATTTTTGGGCATTGCCAAGCATGGTCATTTTAGAAACATTATACGGCAAAGGCAATGTTTTGCTTGCCAAAGAAAGGTTTGATAAAAATTATCATAGCCTGATAGAAAATGATTTAAAATTAATGCCTTACGCAAGAGAAACGATAGAAAAACTTTATGAAGAATCATATAATTTAGCAATTATCAGTAACAAAAGTTATTTTTTCTTAGAAAGAGAATTGCAAATTTTTAATTTAGAAAAATATTTTAAAACGATAGTCGGCTCAAGGGGTAAAAAAGAAGAAGATAAGCCAAACATAAATGCTTTAGAAATAGCCTTAAAACGTCTTGATATGCAAGATGTTGAAAAGAATAAAATCTGGTATATCGGCGATAGTGAAATAGACGCTCACTTTGCTAAAAATACCGGCATAAAATGCGCAATTGTTAATAAGAATGTTGCAACCATAAACTTTAAGTTTGAACCGGACATAATGATATCATCACTAATCGCAATAGATAAAATCTTCAGCCAAGATTATTAAAAATAAGCTTATTTTTTAACTTCCGGCGGCATCACCACCTTAATATGCAGCTCTTCAAGTTGTGCTAAAGAAGGCTCAGCAGGAGCATTCATCAAAATATCCATAGCCTTTCCGTTCATCGGGAAAGCAATAACTTCACGGATATTCGGCTCATCGGCAAGCAGCATAATAATGCGGTCAACTCCGGGAGCCATACCGCCGT
>CAYWTE010000045.1:6668-7887 GCA_964461145.1 uncultured Lactobacillales bacterium
GGCTCATCGGCAAGCAGCATAATAATGCGGTCAACTCCGGGAGCCATACCGCCGTGAGGAGGAGCTCCGAATTTAAAAGCATTAATCATATTCGAAAATTTATTATCTACGAAGTTTTTATCATATCCTACGATTTCAAAAGCCTTATACATAATTTCCGGTTCGTGATTACGAATAGCCCCTGAGGCAGTTTCATAACCGTTACAAACAAAATCATATTGCCAAGCAAGAATATCGAGAGGATTTTTGTTAAGCAAATCGTCCATTCCGCCTTGAGGCATAGAAAACGGATTATGGCAAAATTCGATTTTATTAGTTTTTTCATCAAATTCGTACATAGGAAAATCAACAACCCAGCAAAAGCGGAAAGCATCTTTTTCTATTAAATCAAGCTCTAATGCCACTTTAGTTCTGACTAATCCGGAAAACTTAGCCGTCGGTAGCATTTTGCCGCAAGCAAAGAATACGGCATCACCATCTTTAAGGTTAGCCTTTTCTTTTATTTGAGCAAGACGCTGTGCATCTAAATTTTTAGCAATCGGACCTTTAGCGCCTTCTTTTGCATCATAAATAATATATCCTAATCCGCCCATACCTTCATCTCTTGCCCAGTTATTGAGCTTATCATACCAGCTTCTTGGCTGAACGGCGGCATTTGGAGCCGGAATAGCTCTGACGATAGCGCCTTTTTCGATTAATCCTGCAAATAGGCCGAAAGATGAGCCTTTGAAAATTTCAGTTACATCATTAATAATGATAGGGTTGCGAAGATCAGGTTTATCAGTTCCGTATTTAAGCATAGAATCCCAGAAAGGAATCCTAACAAAAGGAGCACTGTCAACTTTTTTACCGTGTGCAAAATTTTTAAAAACACCTTCTAAAACAGGTTCCATAGTATTAAAAATATCGTCTTGAGTAGCAAAACTCATCTCCATATCAAGCTGATAAAATTCACCAGGAGAGCGGTCAGCTCTGGCATCTTCATCTCTAAAACAAGGAGCAATTTGAAAATATCTGTCGAACCCTGCAACCATTAAAAGCTGTTTGAATTGTTGAGGAGCTTGAGGTAGAGCATAGAATTTACCTGGGTAAACTCTGCTTGGGACAAGATAATCTCTAGCTCCTTCAGGGCTTGAAGCGGTAAGAATAGGGGTTTGAACCTCAGTAAAATTCCTCTCTACCATAGCATTTCTAAGGTAATGTAAAACTTTAGCACGCA
>CAYWTE010000046.1:0-7691 GCA_964461145.1 uncultured Lactobacillales bacterium
CAATGCTTCCGTTAGCGGTAAGCCCTAAAGAGGAGCCATAAGCTTTCCAAGTATTTGCAGATTTTAAGATTTTGCCGTCATAATCATATTCAGCTTCAATTCTATCAAAGAAAATACCTTCACCTGAGAGGGTATCTAAAAGTCCGGTAAGAGAAGTGAGGCTTAAAAGTTTTGCAGCTATTGGGGCTTTTTTCAAATAGCATTTTTTTGCAACCAAATGACCTTTAGATTTTTTATTAGGCAAGAAGTCAATAATCAGGCGTCCTGTTCCTTTTTTAACGCTTTTAATTCCTAAGATATTTTGGAAAATAGCCCCGCCGTCATCATCGGATATAATATTAAGCCGAACATTTTTAGGCCTATCAGTAAAGATTTCTAATTTTTTATTATCTGTATCGGGAATTAAAGCGCTGATTTTAACATCGTCAACTTCGCCTTTTTTAAGACGAGCAAAACCTGATGCATTATTTAAGAAAACATCATCTTTAGTATAAAGTTTATCAACATTTATATCAATATTCATATCTTTTTCTTCAGTTTTTTTGCCATTATCATCTTTATTTTTAAGATTTTCTTTTAATATTTTAGATGCGTCAAAGACTTTACCTTTTATATTGATATTAACAATATCTTTAGTTTCCATTTTAACAGAGGCATTATTGTTATTCCCTGCAATTAAATTAGGCATATCAATATCGGTAATATTGCCTAAAGCATCATAATTTATTTTACCGTCTATATTAAGATTTTTGCCTGTAATTTTAATCAATGGCAGCGATAAAATTTTATCATTTTGAATAACAGCGGAAATATTTGCTTTAGCGGCGATTTTTTTATCTTTTTTATAATTAATATCGTTTATTTTAAGCACAGCATTAGTTAAATCTGCTTCTATATCTAAAAACTGCGGAGAATCTTTACCTTTATCTACAAAAGTTAAATTAATAATAGGCGTTTCTTCAATAAAATCGATTTTTTCCCCTAAAAGTTCATTAATTTTATCCGCAGGAAAAGAGCCTTTCGCCGAATATTTGCTAATATTTTTATTAAAATCTTCACTCCAACCGACATTAAGCGGGGTTTCTAAAATTTTAGCCTCGCCGCTTAATTCAAGGTTATCATTAGTTATATTTACATTTAAATCGGCATTAGTTAAGTCCTTGCCTTTAATTGCATTTTTAACGCTGGCATTTTTAACTTTTCCCTTAACTTTAACTATAACTTGCTCGGTTTTAACATTTTCAAGCAAAGGGAAATCGAGTTTAAGATTAGTTTCAGCTTCACCTGAAAAATCTTGAGGTTTAGCGTTAACAGCCGCAGCAAGAGCAAGCGCGGGGCTGTCAGCAATAGCGATTTGAGCAGACAAAGGTCCCGAGGCATTAATCGTAAAATCAGCCATAGGAACATCTTCCCATAATTTATCAAAAATAAGTGAGGCAGAATTTAATTTAACGCCTAAAGAATTTCCTTTTGTAACATTTATTTTTATAGTATCTTTAGATAAAAACAAGACCTCGCCTTCTACATTATCAACTAAAGGTGCCCCTTCCATATAAGACAGCGTAATGTCAGAAGCTAAAGCTTTGCCGGTAACATTATCAAGATTAAATTGGTTGTTTTCGTCAGGTTTAAAACTTAAATTAAAATTAGCTTTAGGAAGAAGGCCTGATTTAATATTTTGGATTATCCATTCTCTGGTTTCAGGAGCAAGTATTTTCGGCCAATATATATCAAGAGCGGAAATTTTAACGTTCTCAATATCAGCCTTAACATTAACGGACAAAGAATCAATATTATTATTTTTAATAAGCTCATATACGCCAAGAGCTTTGAAAGAAGCATTTATAATCAGATTATCATCGCCGTGTAATTTAAAATTATTAATCATAAATACTTTAAATCCGTTTGAAATATAGCCTTTAATAACCAATTGTTTTACAGGGAATTTATTTTCTAAAGGAGAGGGAGTTTCGATATATCCTTTTGACCCACTTAAGGTATAGTTAAGATTTTTAAATCTTTCGCAAGCAATTCCGGCAATACTGCATTCTGAAGGCGTTTCAGTTTGTTTTTTAAGGTCGATATTTCCTTGCAGCAAAGCATTAAATTTAACATCGGTATTTTTAATGAAGCTTTTATCAAAAAAAGAAGTTATAGCGGGGAGAAAAATATTATTAACAGCTAACTTATAAGATAAATCTTCAGAAGATAAGTTATATTTAGTATTTATTTTAATTAATGAACGATTATCATCAATAATAAAGGGGATATCTAGTTCTGAGGTTATATATTTATTATTTTTATTAAGATTTAATTGATAGTTATTAATCAACAATTCTTGATTTTTTAATTCATTTAAGTACCTAAAATTTCCTTGAGTTATTTTAACTAAATTAAGATATTTAAACCGTGGATATTTTTTATAATTTTCAAAGAAAACATTAAACATTTGAGGTATATTAATATCATTTAAACTTAATTTTGTCGCAGGAACAGCCTCTTTATTTTCAGGCGGAGTATCTTTGTTATTTTTAATGATAATGTTGATATTTGGGTTGTAAAGAGCTATTTTAGAAGGGGCAATTTTCCCGCCGAGCAGAGCTTTCAAGCTAAAATCGATGTTAATAACCGGAATATTAGCAATTTCATTATTTTCTTTATCGGTTACTTGAACGTTATAAGCTTTAATATCAGTAAAATCTTTAAAGCTGATAGAAAGTATAGTTTTTTCTATTTTAACGTTAAAAGAATTATCAGCAGGGGTCAGAGCAGCAGTAACATATTTTGTAAGCCAAGTTAAAGATATAACCGGCAAATTATTAATTTTCCAAAGCCCAAACAAAAATATTAGCAATAAAGCAAGAGCAATAGCTTCAAAAATAGTTTTAAATATTTTTTTAGAAACGTTAAGCAAAAAACATCCTTCAAAATCATTGTTTCAAACATTAAATTATACGCAAAAAAGCTTATAAAAGTGTTAAAAGTATTTTTAATTATTTTTTCGAAAATAGTTGACAAATTTTACAGATAATGATATAACTACGTATGTAGTAAAGAGATAAATTTAAGAAAGGTAAGGTATAATTATGAGTTTATCAAGTTTTTTAGAAGCCCGTAAACAAAGAAAACAAGCGGAACAAGAAGCTGTTTCAGCACAAGAACTACAAGCGGTAAGAGATGCTAATAAAGCGTATATTGAAGGAAGAAGAAGCAAAGGTGCAGATATTGTAGAATCAAAAGAATTAGGTGTTATAGCGTTTAGAGATGAAGAAAATTTGTATAAATTAATAGATACGAATAATTACGATATTATTTCATCAGAGGCAATATTTGAAAAGCCTGAAGTTATACAAGTTCCAGGGGCGAATAATAAGATGCAAGAAGCTCTTTTGTATAGTCAAGTAAAACATTCTATATATTGGCAGATTTACAATGAAGAAACACATAAAACAGCACTTAAAATGTCTGAAATATTGAATAGAAGCGACATTGATGTTTTTAAGGAAGCTAGCAAGTTAGCCTTAAGAAATAAATCTTTACAAGATATTTCAAGATTACAACTTTTAAGCAGAAATGCAGATGGTAATTTAAGTAAAATTCTTCCGAAGCATGTTAGTGATATAGAGGTTTATCCTGAAATTAGCGGAATAAAATATACTTCAAAATTTAATTATTATAAGTCTAATGGGTATTCAGGGGGACATCCTGCACATGTAAGAGATTTATCTGTAACAGATAATATTATTTTAGCAGATCAAAACGGTAATTATGGAAATCCTATTTTCCCGGAACACGAAGTTTCAAAAATAGTTGTAACGGGTAATGTTGTAAATTATTCGTTTGAGGGTAAAGAAAAGGGAATGATTCTTAATAGCGATACTCTGTCAAAAGAACAGAATGTCTTGCGTGAAAAAGCTCAAAGAGATTTATTTTTATTGAGTAGATAATTAGAGTATTTTTTAAGATATTTAGCGGTATAACCTTTATTAAGTTTAATGATATCTTCAGGAGAGCCGACAGCTACGATTTCCCCGCCGGCATCACCGCCCTCAGGGCCGATATCAATAATGTGGTCAGCGGTTTTAATCACATCAAGATTATGCTCAATGATAATAAGAGTATTTCCTTGGTCGGTCAAAGCATTAAGAACGTCTAGAAGCTTGTTAATATCCTCAAAATGCAATCCTGTTGTAGGCTCATCTAGAATGTATAAAGTCTTACCTGTCGAACGTTTAGAGAGTTCTTTAGCAAGCTTAATCCTTTGCGCCTCACCGCCGGAAAGAGTTAAGGCGCTTTGCCCGAGTTTAATATACCCAAGCCCTACTTTTTGCAAGAATTCAAGCTTATTTTTAATGGCAGGAACGGCGGTAAAAAGCTCGCAAGCTTCATCTACGGGCATATCAAGAACATCGGCGATATTTTTGCCCTTATAAGTAACTTCTAAAGTTTCAGGATTAAATCTTTTGCCCTTACATTCATCACAAAGAACATAAACGTCTGGCAAGAAATGCATTTCGATTTTAATCAAGCCGTCGCCTTTGCAGGCTTCACACCTTCCGCCTTTAACGTTAAAGGAGAATCTTCCTTCTTTATAACCTCTTGCTTTTGCTTCAGGAAGAGAAGCAAACCATTCTCTGATATTAGTAAAAACGCCGGTATAAGTAGCAGGATTAGAGCGAGGAGTTCTGCCGATTGGCGACTGGTCGATTTCAATAATTTTATCGATATTTTGAGTTCCCTCAATGCTGGAATAAATCCCGTCATTAACGTGAGAGCCATAAATATTTTTCATTAAAGCATTAGCTAAGGTTTCAATAATTAGCGAAGATTTACCTGAGCCTGAAACGCCGGTAACACAAATCATTTTGCCTAAAGGAAAGGTAACATCAATATTTTTAAGATTATTGGTTCTAACGCCTAAAAGTTTTAGCTTTTTACCATTCCCTTTTCTACGGCGGGAAGGTATAGGTATAAACTTTTCTCCTTTTAAATAAGCTCCGGTAAGACTTAATGGATTTTTCAAGATATCCTCAAGCCCTCCTGCCTGAATAATTTCTCCGCCGTGAACCCCTGCACGAGGGCCCATATCAATAATAAAATCAGCAGCTTTAATAGCATCTTCATCGTGTTCAACGACGATTACGGTATTCCCTATATCTTTAAGTTTTTTAAGAGCAGAAATAAGTTTATCGTTATCTCGTTGATGAAGTCCGATTGATGGCTCATCAAGCACATAAAGAACGCCGGTTAACCCCGAGCCGATTTGAGAGGCAAGGCGAATTCTTTGTGCCTCACCGCCGGAAAGTGTTGCGGAACTTCTGGCAAGATTAAGATAATCAAGTCCAACGTTAGAAAGGAAAGAAAGCCTTTCTTTAATTTCTTTAATAATTTTTTCAGCGATAGCGAGAGTTTGCCCTGATAATTGACCTTCTAATTTTTCATACCAAGCAATAGCGGTATTTATGGGCATTAAAGTAGCGTCAGAAATATCTGTTTCCATAATTTTAACACAAAGGGATTCTGGTTTTAATCTTTTTCCTTTGCAAACTTCACAAGGAGCGGAATTTTGGTATTTAGTAAGCTCTTCTTTCATAGCCAAGCTCTCAGATTCTCTAAATCTGCGTTCTAAATTATTAACCACGCCTTCAAACGGCTTGTTAGTTTCAAATTTAGTAAATTTAAGAGGAATATTCCTTTTGCCTGAACCGAACATTAAAACGTTTTTAAAGTCATCAGGGAAATCTTTATAAGGAGTATCCATAGATTGACCGTAAGCCTTACAAACACCTTCTAATATTTGATGTGTCCACGAATTAAGAATATTAGTCCAAGGAACGATAGCCCCTTGGCGTAAGGATTTGGAAGGGTCAGGAACGATTAATTCCGTATCCATATAAAGCTTAAACCCTAAGCCTAAGCATTCAGGGCAAGCACCATAAGGAGCATTAAAAGAAAAATTTCTAGGCTCAATTTCTTCCAAAGTAAATCCGGAAACAGGACAAGCAAATTTTGAGGAAAAAGTACAAATAGAGTTATCATTTAAGTTTTGCACATAAAGCAGACCGTCTGATAAACTTAATGCAGTTTCAATAGAAGCTGATAACCTTTGGGTTATATCAGGCTTAACGACAAGCCTGTCAACTAGCACTTCGATATTATGCTTTTTATTTTTATCAAGGTCGGGGAAGCTTTCAATATCCATAATTTCGCCGTCAACGATAATTCTGGCGAAACCTTGCTTTTGCAAATTTACGATTTCCTTTTTATATTCACCTTTTCTTCCTCGAACGATAGGGGCAATGAGATAAATTTTAGTATCGAGCGGCATTTTAAGGATATTTTCCACCATTTCTCTAACGGACTGACTTTTAATCGGCAATCCGGTAAAAGGAGAATAAGGAACTCCGATACGAGCCCATAAAAGCCGCATATAATCATAAATTTCCGTAACAGTACCAACGGTTGAGCGCGGATTTTTAGACGTAGTTTTTTGTTCAATAGAAATTGCCGGAGATAACCCTTCAATATGTTCGACATCGGGTTTTTTCATAACCTCTAAGAATTGTCTGGCGTAAGCGGATAAGCTTTCAACATATCTACGCTGTCCTTCGGCATAAATAGTGTCAAAAGCAAGTGATGATTTGCCTGAGCCGGACATTCCGGTAATCACGACTAGCTTGTTTTTAGGGATTTCCACAGAAATATTTTTTAAATTGTGCTCTTTAGCGCCTTTAATTGAAATTTTATTATTCATAATGTTAAAATATCCTTTGCATTAGTATCTAAATATTAATAAAATAATAAAAAAACAAGTATAAAGGAGAAAATATATGAGCGGCTCATTAAATAAAGTAACGCTAATCGGTAATTTAGGGTCAGATCCGGAAGTTAGAATGACCAATTCTGGCTCAAAAGTTGTTAATATTTCGGTAGCCACAACAGAAAGCTGGCGTGATAAACAAACAGGGGAAAGGAAGGATAAAACCGAATGGCACCGCGTGGTAATATTTAACCCCGGTTTATGTGATGTTGCGGAAAAATATTTAAAAAAGGGCTCAAAAGTATATTTAGAAGGAGCTCTCCAAACCAGAAAATGGCAGGATAACAACGGACAGGATAAATATTCAACGGAAATCGTAATGCAGGGCTTTAACAGCAATTTATTAATGCTGGATAAAAAAGACGGGGAATCCTCGGGCTCTAATTGGGGGGCAGATACAGGGAGCTTCAGCACGTCTTCGGCATCATCAAACGGTTGGGACAGCAGCCCATCTGCATCGAATAATGCCTCTGCAGTTGAAATAGACGACGATATACCGTTTTAATTATATAAATTAATTTATAAATAAAATTTTTTTCCTAAGAGTATTTCTTGAGGAAAATTATTTTATGTATATGAATTAAAGAATTTAAACATATGAAAGAAGAGAAGTAAAAATGAGTAATACAACAGAAGAAATAAAAACAGTTGCCATAGTAGATGAAATGAAGCAGTCATATTTAGACTATGCGATGAGTGTTATTGTTTCAAGGGCATTGCCTGATGTTCGTGACGGATTAAAACCGGTACATCGGCGCATAATTTATTCTATGTATGAAAATGGATACGACTACAACAAGCCTTTTAAGAAATCCGCGCGTATAGTCGGTGATGTAATGGGTAAATATCACCCTCACGGCGATGCTGCAAT
>CAYWTE010000047.1:0-7629 GCA_964461145.1 uncultured Lactobacillales bacterium
ATTCAACAAAAGTTAAAAACATAATTTTTGAAACTTGTGCAAAAAAATTAATTGCTGGGTTTTCCAAAGGCTGTATTACAAAAATAAATGATATTTGTGATAAAGCTCTACTAAACGCCTACGGAGAAGGTGATAAAATCGTTCGTAAAAAGCACGTTTACGAAGCTATTAATCTGCATAAAAATTGTTTATTTCTTTTAAATTTATTAAAAATATTTTTGGTTTTACTAATACTTTTCGGGCTTTTTACAACTCTTGATTTATTCAAAAACGGAACAGAAAATCTATTAAAAATAGGCAAGGAAACATTTTTAATTGAAAAAACAGAAACCTTATTAAAAGCTGATAATAATGAATATAAAGAAAGCGAAGAAAATAAGACTTTAATTAAAAAAAAGGAAGAGGTAAAGATTGAAGCCCCCATAGTTTCCAAAACAAAGCCTGTTCCTGCCCCTATTTCTATTCCGGCGCAAGTTGTAGCTCCTGTTCCCAGCCCTGCTTCAGCTGCAACCGTCAAGCCTAAGGTAAAACCTAAAGCTGTCAAGCCAAAATCATCTACAATTACTCCACAAAAAACGATAACTAATAAAACGAATCCTCCATCAGTTGAAACATTAGAGAATATTGACCCTAACTTAGTTATTCGCCCTGCAGTAAGACAAAGAGAAAATAAATAGATGCTGCCTTCTTTAAGCTTTATCTCATTTTTATTAGGATTAATTTTTGGAAGTTTTATTGCCGCCTATACTTATCGTCGCGTCAGGAATGAAAATTTTATATCAGAAAAATCTGCCTGCCCGAAATGCGGACACTCTTTATCTTGGAAAGATTTAATTCCTGTTTTATCATATTTTTTTCTTAAAGGGAAATGCCGATATTGCAAAAATAAAATCAGCTCAAGATATCCGTTAATTGAGCTTACAACAGGTTTGTTTTTTTTAATTAACTCTTTTTTTCCTCTTCCTTTAAGAGAAATTATTGTTCTTGATATCTTATCTCTTTTATTTATCAGTATTATTATAACGGACCTAGAGAGCAAAATAATTCCTGATGAATTGATATTTTTTTCTTTTATCATAAGTTTATGGCTCACCCCTGATATTTTAATGGGATTATTAAGAGGTTTTATAATTTTTAGTATCGGCTTTTTAATTCGTTATATTTTTTTAAGGGTAAAAAAGACCGAAAGTTTAGGAATGGGGGATATAAAATTATTTTTTATCGCAGGGATGCTGCTTGATTTTAATTCTTGGCCGATGTTTTTTATTTTATCTGGTGGTTTTGGGATTTGTTTATCTGTTATTTTAAAATCAAAGAGAATTCCTTTTGCTCCAGCGATTATAGTTTCTCTTATTCTTTGTATTCTTTATCATACAAACGGCCATCTAGGGGCACGCTAGCATTTTTTCTATTTTTTATCTCCATTGCCGGATGCCAGTTTCTATATTCTCGCTGACGATATCCTCTGGCAAGCATACAGTCTGTATATTTATCATTATCAACCAGCCAGCTATTTTTATCATATTTTACAATAATCGGCTGAGCTCCTTTATATGGAACATAGCTAGCCCAAATTCCTCGATAATCACCCCATTTAGCTCTTGTGTTTGCTTTTTCAGCCCTATCAAAAGGATTGGGAATTTTATAAGGAAAAGAATCAGAACCCTTAAGACATTCTTGATGGTCAACACTAAAACGGTCTATATTTCCATAAGTTCTTTCCCAATTATAAACGGTTTGCCCTTTTTTATACCCACACGCAGAAACATTTATTATTAATATCAAGAAGATTATTTTACTTACCGATTTTATCATTTTTTAAAAATCCAAATTAGAATAATTAAGCTGCGGCGGTAATCCGGGAATATTGTCATTTAAAATATTTCTAAAACTAGGACGAGATTTAATTTTTGCATACCAAGTTTTAGCTTCTAAAAATTCTTCCCAATTTATATCACCGGTATAATCAACCAGAGATAATTGAGCAGCAGCACTTAAATCTGCTAAGGATAATTTATCTCCGGCGAGAAAATTTCTTTTATTTAAAAGCCATTCAATATATTTTAAATGAGTTTTAATATTAATAAGCCCTGCCTGAATTTTTGCCGAATTAGGGCAGCCTAATCTTCTTATATGTTTTTCTATTTTTTCAAAGCAAATATTTTTTGTTACCTCATTATAAAATTTATAATCAAACCAGTAAGCCAGCCTTCTTATTTCAGCTTTTTCTTTTATTGTTTTACCGATAAGGTTAACACTAGGATAACATTCTTCTAAATATTCACTTATTGCATAATGTTCAATGAATATTTCGCCCTTTTCATCAATTAATACCGGAACTTCCCCGGAAGGGTTTAATTTTAAAAAATCCGTTCTTCTTTCCCAAGTTTTTTCGATTTTAGATTCGAATTTTAAGCCTTTCTCTTCTAGCATCAATCGAATTTTCCTTGAAAAAGGAGAGGAAAAATAATGGTATAACGTTATCATACTCTTATATTTATCACAAAAGGGCTAAGAATTTATTAAAGTTTTTATGTTTTAGGCGCTTCTGGTTTTTGGGCATCTTCTTGCTTTATCTCTTCTTGTTTTTCATTTATATTTTGTGTTTGATTTTCAGAAGATATGAAATCACTTGCAGGTTCAGAGAACATAGTAGGTTTAACGCCTTCATATTTCAGCCTCCAAGTTTCTAAAGCATCTTGAAGCATTTTATCAAATTCCCCATCTTCTTTTAAGCGCTTGACGACTTTAACCAAATCACCGTCTGGAGCAGCCAAATCGGAACAAAGGTTCCTTTTTGTAATTCCAAGAAAAAGTTGTTCATTCCAAAAAACTTTTTTTGAAAAAGAAACTCTATGCGTTATGCCGAATTGATAAGAATAAGCAAGCCCTGATATTGCACTAATAAATGCATAATCAGCTTTACCGCTTATTATTTTATCGAACAATTCGAAAGGCGTTTTAACTACTTCTAAATTATGTTCAGCTTTTACTTTATTTAAGAAGAAATCACTATAATTATCAAACAGCCCGATAACGCCTTTCATATTTTTATCTTTAAGATGGCTGAAACTAGTAATATCATTTTCTTTATCACTTCTAACCATCACGGTTATAGGGTTTTTAACTATTGAAGGGAAAACCGTATAATAACTTTGAGTATTAAGAGTGCTTTGAAATTTTATTCCGAACAGTGCAAAAAGATTGCCGATTTTAAGATCATCAAAACTTTTTTCAAAATCATTATTTATAACTGTTTTTATATCTTTAAACCCCACCCTGCTCAATATTGCTTCCGTAGCTTTATATCCTACCCCTTCTAAAAAATTTACATTTATCCCTTTAACATCTTTATTTTCAACCCAGCTAAAAGGAGGATTATCGCTATAAGCGCTCACTAAAACGGAAGAATTTTTATCACATTTTTTAACTTGCTGAGCATTATCTTTTTTTTTGCCGAAAGCACAATGTCCTTGAGTAGAATTTAGAATTAGAATAATTGCTGCTAAAAAACTGCTTATAAAATATTTTTTCATATAAAAAACCTTTAATTTAGAAATAATCCCCTGAAAATAATTATATTAAATTATAAAACAATACCTTTAAAAAGTAAAGAAATCCTTCAAAATAATTTAAAGAATAATTTATTTTTTTACAAAATATTCATCTTTTTGTATTTTAATGTTGAAGAAAGAAAATATTTGAATCATACTAACTAAAGTATTTTTTAATGGAGCACTGATGCAAAACAATTACGCTTACAAAAATTATTCAAGAACACAAGTTGAATCTTCCTCACAAAATGAATTAGAAGCCGGAGCATTATTAAAATCGGCCTCTATTCTTAATCAAGTCAAAGAAAGCTGGAAAGATGACGACCCGCAAAATAAATTAAACTTAAATGCAGCCTTAGAGAGGAACCGTAAATTATGGACTCTTTTAGTGAGCGATCTGAATAACCCAGAGCACCCTATGCCGGAAACAATTAAAAAGAACATAACAAACTTAGCATATTTCATATTTTCTAAAACTTTCGATTTAATGTTCAAACCGGACAAAGCAAAATTAGATATTTTAATTAACATTAATAAAAACATCGCCAAAGGCCTCAGTTCTAAGCCGGAAAATAAAAGCGCCGGCAACATTGAAGGAATAACTAATATTATTGAACAAAAACCTTTAGCAAATCAAAATTATTTAAATTCTGAAGATGCTGCGACTAAAAAAGCGACTGTTAGCCTTAACATTACGTCATAAAAAATTAATATTCTATATATTTTTCCATTTTGTTCTAAAAATGTTCTTGACATTTAAAAAATAATGTGCTATAAGCATAATTGTCTTTTCAAGGGATAATAGTATTTAAAATCTCAAAAAGGCAAAGACATCTTATTTTGACAAAACCCATAACCATTTAAAAGATTCAAAGAGCGGCTATTGCGGCTCTTTTTTTGTCCACATTTCTTTTTAAGAAGGATTTTTTATAAAATGATAAACACCTTATTAGCAGGCGTTGGCGTTCCTGTCTTAATTGCGGTAATAAAAAAAGCAATCGGCAGCATCAAACATCCGGTAGCTTCTGCGGCAGCTGATGCCTTAAATGCTTTAGAAACCGCAATAAATAACAATCAAATTAACAAAGATGACATCTCAAGAGCCAACCAGCACATAGAAAAGATGTATGAAATTGAAGCTGCATTAGATGAAGCGACAATAAAGCAAATAAACGAAACATTTAGGCAAGAAACCGTTTCAGAAGATGCTTATGTAAGAAGATGGCGGCCGACTTTTGGTTATGCTGTTGCCTTTACTTGGATTTTAATGATGAGCGGCCTTGCGTATGTCATTGCCTTTAAATCTGAGCAAGCCCCGAACATAATTAATGCGTTAGTAAGCTGTTCGGCTTTATGGAGCGTAGCGTTAGGGGTTTTAGGAATTTCGGTTATAAAACGCTCACAAGACAAAATAACCATCAGCGGCAAAAATTTACCCATAAAATCCAATTAGAATAACCCATAATTTGAAAGGAACAAATATAAAATGTCAGTATCCCCATTAAGCCTTTGCTCAAAAGCATTGCTTAGCATTGGCGCAAGCTCTATTTCTTCATTTGAAGAAGGAACAGCAGAAAGCGAAATTGCCCAGAATTTATATCCCACGATAAGAGATGGCTTATTATCCTCACATCCGTGGAGTTTTGCAACCAAACAAGTATCGTTAGGTTTATTAGAAACAGCCCCTAAAGCTGATTTTGCATATTCATATCTTTTACCATCTGATTTCCTGCGAGCTATCTCGCTAGGAACAGGCAGGAAAGGCCGCGGCATAGATTACCGCATTTCAGGCAACACTCTGGAGACTAATTATAAAAACATAACATTAACATACATATCCAGACCTGATGAAAGTGTCTTTCCTGCCTTTTTTATTCAGCTTTTTATTTCTAATTTAGCTCTAGAATTTTGCTTACCTTTAACTGACAGCAGCACTAGGGCGGAATATTTATATAAAAAAGCATCAGAAGAGTTTAAGCGAGCAAAATTATTAGACAGCCAACAAGAAATGCCTAAAGCGATAGAAGATTATTCATTAATAGAGGTGCGCAAATGACATCAAATCAACTTGAATATAAGAACAATTTTACGTCCGGAGAACTAAGCCCTGACTTATTAGGCAGAGGCGATTTAAGTTTTTACAGCAACGGCGCAAAAACATTAAATAACGTATTAATTCAGCCAACCGGAGGAATAAAAAGGAGATTCGGCTTAAGATACATCGGCCAAGCTTTAGGTACAGGAAGATTAATTTCTTTTGAATTTAACACTGAGCAAAATTATTTAATGGTTTTAACCAATCAGCGCTTGAGTGTTTATAAAGACGACAATAAAGTGGCTGAAATTTCTACCCCTTGGACAGCAGAACAATTAAAGAAAATATCTTGGACACAAAGTGCCGATACGCTTTTAATTGCCCACCCTGACATTCCGACAAAACAAATAAGCCGCCTTTCACATACGAATTGGCAAATAGCAAATTTAAGCTTTAGCGTTGATGAAAACGGCTGCCTGCAACAGCCTTATTATAAATATGCAGGCGAGAACGTAACTATCTCATCAAGCGGCACGAGCGGCACAATAACTTTAACCTCCTCTGCTGCTTTTTTTAGCTCTTCTTATATAGGACTAAGATTAAGAATAGCTGATGGAGAAGTAGAAATAACTTCGGTAACATCAAGCACAACAGCAACCGCATCGGTAATAAAAGCATTATCTTCAGCAAATGCTACCATCAGCTGGAAAGAGCCGGCTTTTTCTCAAATAAGAGGATACCCGACATCATTAACCTATCATCAGTCGAGACTAGTTTTAGGAGGGTCGAAAAGCCTTCCAAACCGTTTATGGCTATCAAAATCGGCTGACTTATTAAACTTTGATTTAGGCACCGGCTTAGACGATGAAGCAATAGAATTTGCAATATTATCAGATCAAGTAAATGCGATAATAGCCGTATTTTCAAGCCGGCACTTGCAAGTTTTCACTTCCGGCTCTGAATGGATGGTAACAGGCTCTCCGTTAACCCCGACAAGCATAGAGTTATCAAGGCAAACTAGAGCGGGCTCACCGACAGATTGTTATATTCCGCCAATGGGTATTGACGGAGCAACAATTTTTATATCCGGAGATAAAAAGCAGCTTTGCGAGTTTTTATTTTCAGATATCGAGCAAGCTTATCAAGCAACTGACTTAAGCTTAATCTCAAAGCATTTACTAAATGAACCGTTAGACCAAGATTATGATTCTGCCAACCGCATTATTTACATTGTAATGTCAAGCGGAAAAATGGCAGCGGTAACGAATTATCGCAGTCAAAAAATCTCAGGCTGGTCAAGTATAGACACTTCGGGCAAATTTTTATCAGTAAGCAGCGTTGGTTCGCAAATTTATTGTTTAGTTTTAAGGGAAGATGAAATTTTTATTGAAAAATTTGATGAAACCTTAAACACCGACAGTGCTTTAACGGGAAGCTCCTCAACTGCAAAAAAGATATGGAGCGGCCTTGAACATTTAAGTGGAAAAGAAGTAAAAGTTGTAACAGACGGAACGCTTCAGCCTGACTGCCTAGTAGATTCTCAAGGACATATAGAGATTTTATCGGAAAGTTTTAGTATTGAAGCAGGCTTAGGTTATGAACATATAATTTGCCCTCTTCCACTTAGCATTAATGCATCGGGAGGAACAAATTATTCTCCATATAACTTAAGATTAATCAGCTGCACATTTAGAATATATAATACCAGCAGCATAAAAATAGATACAGGCAAAGGAGCTTATAACCTGCCTTTTAATCGGTTTGGTTCAGATTTAATTTTAGACGAACAGCTTTCCCCGCAAACAAAAGATGTAAAAATACACTCTATTGGCTGGAAAAGAAATTTGAATGATTATTATTGGAAAATAATCAGCTCAGACCCCTTACCTTTTAATTTATTATCGGCAACCTCAGAGTTAAAAATAAAGGAATAAAAATTATTATAACCGATCATCACGTTCCCCACCCCGAGGAGAGACCTGATGCCGATGTTCTGGTTTCTACCTGGGATTGGAATGATAAAAAAATAATCCTTCCTTT
>CAYWTE010000048.1:0-7567 GCA_964461145.1 uncultured Lactobacillales bacterium
AATGATTTTTTATTGATACATTATTGATTTGATTAACAAAATTTTCAATATCTTGCTCGAGGCCTGCTTTTTGTTCGGGTGATTTGAAGCTTTTATTTTCGGTTAGTATATTCCATATAATATCAAAAAGCTCTAAAGATGAAGCTAAAACATCTTCAAATGCTTTAATTCCTTTTTCTTTTACTAATTCATCAGGGTCTAAATTTGTAGGCATTATAGCAAATTTTAATGATTTTTTAGGGGATAAAATCGGCAAAGCTCTTAAGGCAGCTCTTGACAAGGCTTTTTGTCCGGCGAAATCTCCGTCAAAACATAAAATAGGCTCATCAGCGTATTGCCATAAATGCCTAATGTTTTCTTCTGTTAATGCAGTCCCGAGAGTGGCAACAGCATTTTTAAAGCCGTATTGATGAAGGCCGATAACGTCCATATATCCTTCACAAACTATAATTTGTCCGGTTTGATGTATTTTATCTGAAGCCGAATTTATGCCGTAAAGTGTTCTTGATTTATCAAAAATTAAGGTTTCGGGTGAATTTAAATATTTAGGCTGATTATCGCTGCTTAAAACCCTGCCGCCGAAAGCAATAACTCTTTTTTGCCGGTCAATAATAGGGAAAATTATCCTGTCCCTAAAATAGGCATAATTTGAGCCCTCTTTTATTAATCCTGCGGCAATAATTAATTCTTTAGGTACGCCTTTGCCGGTTAAATAATGTTCAAGTTCATTATTATTCGGTGCAAACCCAATACGGAATTCTTTGATTATATTATCGGTAAGCCCTCTTTTTTTTAGATAATTTAATGCAGATGAGGAAGTGTCTTTATATAGATTTTCTTCAAAAAAAACAGAAGCAAGCTTGGTTACTTCATAAATGTTAGTGATAATTTTTTGCTCGGCCGCTATTTTGTTATCTAATTTTGGAATTTCTAAGCCGGCTTTGGCAGCTAATTTTTCAATTGCCTCTAAAAAGCTTAAGCCATTAGCTTCCATTTCAAAAGTAATGATGTTTCCGTGGGCTCCGCAGCCAAAACAGTGATAAAAACCTTTGTCTTCGTTAACCGTAAAAGACGGAGTTTTTTCATTATGAAAAGGGCATAAGCCTATATACTCTCTGCCCTTTTTGGTTAATTTTACTTTGCTGCTGATTACTTCAGAAAGTTTTATTCTTGATTTTAATTCATCTATAAAATATGACGGAAACATTAACTTAGCTGTTGCTTTACAAGCCCTGAAGCTTTACTAAAATCCATTTGTCCGGCATATTTTTCTTTTAAAACTGCCATAATTCTCCCCATATCTTTTATACTTTCAGCGCCGCTTTCTTTTATCGCTGAGCTTATTGCAGCCTTTACTTCATCATCTTCTAATTGCTTGGGTAAAAAACGCTCAATAACTTTAATTTCTGACATTTCGCTGTTAACTAAATCTTCTCTGCCGCCTTTTTTATAAAGTTCAATGGAATCTCTTCGCTGTTTTATCATTGAAGTTAAAAGTGATAAAATTGCAGTGTTGTCTATGCCGTCGTCATTGCCGTTTGAGCGGTCAGCGATATCACGGTCTTTTATTGAGGCTAAAATAAGCCTGATAGCTGATAAAGAAACCGTATCTTTTTCTTTCATGGCAACTTTCATTGCTTCTTTTAATTGTTCTCTTAACATTTTTATAGTGCTCCTTAGATATTTTTAGTTAATAATATAAGATTATGCTTTGATAAAAGCAAGCAGAATAAAAAATAAGGGAAAATTTTTCTTTTCCCTTATTTTTTTGAATTGTTACTTTAACGGCTAATATCTTCAAGAGAAAATTCAATACCGTCTAAAGATATAATTTTCATATTTATGGGGATGTCATTAATGTTTTCAATTGCAGCTCCGCTAAGAAAATCTTCATCTGGAATTTCTCCTATTATCTTCAGCGCTTTTTCAAGGTCAAGCTTTCTGCTGTTGTAATCATCAATAGACTCTGCTTTTCCTTCAAGGAAGGAATTATACTTTTTGGCAATTGTCATTGCACAATTGTTTTTATACATAATGTTCTTCCTGCTTAAATAGCATTTGGAAATAAAAAAATACGAGTATAAATGCTAGTTAGCAACCTTAAGGTATATTAGACAAAAAGAAAAGTCAAGAGTTTTTAAGTAAATAAACTTGAAACCGAACGATTTTCGCAAATACGGCTAATTGCTTCTCCAATTAACGGGGCTACAGAAACTTGATTAATTTTTGAACATTTTTGAGCGTTTTCCCCCAGCATAATAGTATTTGTAACTAAAACTTCGTCAATAACTGAGGCCTCAATTCGCTCAATGGCAGGGTTAGAAAGGACACCGTGAGAAGCACAAGCAGAAACGCCGCAAGCTCCACCTCTTTCTATTAAAGCTTTAGCGGCATTACAAAGTGTTCCCGCCGAGTCGATAATGTCATCTAATAAAATACAATGGCGATTTTTTACATCGCCTACAACGTGCATTACTTCTGAAACGCCGGCTTTTTCACGTCTTTTATCAATAATTGCTATGTCTAAATCAAGCCTTTTAGCAAAAGACCTAGCTCTTGCAACTCCGCCGACATCAGGGGATACAACTATCGGATTTTGCAGCTCGTTTATTTTTGTTTTTAAATTGTTTGCTAAAACAGGAGTGGCATATAAATTATCGACCGGAATATCAAAAAATCCTTGAATTTGAATAGCGTGCAGATCCATTGTTAAAATTCTATCAGCCCCGGCTATTGATATTAAATTTGCGACTAATTTTGCGGTTATTGGCGTTCTAGGGCCGGTTTTGCGGTCTTGTCTGGCGTATCCGAAATATGGAATTACAGCAGTTATACGTTTTGCAGAGCCTCTTTTTAAGGCATCTATTCCTATTAACAGTTCCATTAAATGGTCGTTGGCAGGTGTCGATGTCGGCTGAATGATGAAACAGTCTTCGCCTCTTACATTTTCTTCTATCTCAACAAAAACTTCACCGTCGGCAAATTTTTTGAAAGTGGATAGGGTTAATTTTGTGTCTAAATAAGATGAAACCTCTTTGGCAAAAGGGATATTGGCATTTCCGGTAATAATTTTCATTCTTTGTAATACTCCAGCTATTCGCGGTGTTTATCAAAACGCTTAAATTAACTATCAATATTACAGAAAAATGTCAAAGAAAAATTCTAAACATTATTAAATTATTTTTCTGTCAACTTCCGTTTTAAATGGTCTATTTAATAAATTTTCTATGATTTCATTAACATTTTTATTGGTTGAAACAATATCATTAACGGCGCTGCATATTGGCATTTCTAATTTTAAATCAGATGCGGTTTTAATCACGGCAGATGCGGTATAAACTCCTTCTGCTACGGAGTTTCTGCTTTCTAAAATTTCGTTTAATGACTTGCCTTGTCCTAATTCAAAGCCTAAAGAAAAGTTCCTTGACTGCATAGAATTAGCCGTTAAAACTAAATCTCCTAAGCCGGATAAGCCCATTAAAGTTTCCTGTTTGCCGCCTAATGCTGCAGTAAGTCTTGCCATTTCTGCTAGGCCTCTGGTTAAAAGGGCAGCTCTTGCGTTATCGCCTAATTTTTTGCCTTCAATAATTCCGCAGGCAATAGCTAAAACGTTTTTAATTGCTCCTCCGACTAATGCTCCTTTAATATCTTTTGATAAATAAGGGCGAAAATATGATGTACCGATTGCTTTTATTATATTTTTGCCGATTTCTTCATTTTCGCAGGCAAGCGTTAATGCTGTGGGAACTCCTTGTGCTACTTCGTGAGCAAAAGTAGGGCCTGATAATACGGCTAAAGGATTTTGAGGCAGGGTATCTTTTATAACAGCATCAAGTAAGGTGCCGCTTTTTTGCTCAATCCCTTTGGAACAAATAACTATCGGAGTGCTTTTATTTAAATATTTTTGAAGTTCCGCACAAGTGCCACGCATAAATTGTGTTGGGACAACGAGCAAGATTAAATCTTGTTTTGCGGCTTCTTCTAAAGAATTTGTGGCTTTAATTTTAGAGCTAAGTTTAATTCCTGTAAGGTATGTTTTATTTTCATGTTCATTATTAATGCCACGCACCACTTCAGGCTCTCTTGCCCAGATTAAAATCTCACTACCGGCCTTTGCTGCCGTAATTCCTAAAGCTGTTCCCCAAGCACCTGCGCCTATAATTCCTATTTTCATATTTTTACTCCGTTACTTTTTTATTGTAGATGAATATATTTCAAGCTATACTCTAAAGCAAATGAAATTTCCATTACGGAGTATAATAATTGAAAAAAAATAATATATTTTTACAAAAGCCTCAAAATTATCCGCGGAATATTTTTTTGCGAAGGGTTCCTCATAGGCGAACTTATTTTGCGGCTATTGATTTGGGTACAAATAATTGCCGTATGGTTGTGGCAAAGCCTACGCCTCGCTCTTTTGAAATTGTTGAAACTTTTTCTAAAGTTACCGGTCTTGGCGAGGAAATGATTAAGGAAAATATGTTAACTTTTGAGGCTAAAAAAAGAACTCTCGATATTCTTAAAATTTGTGCTAAAAAGCTCTCAAAACATAATATTTATAAATCAAGATTCGTTGCGACTGAAGCTTGCAGAAGGGCTAAAAACGCTCTTGATTTTGTAAAAGAAATTAAAAATGAAACCGGGCTCGATTTTGAAATTATATCTCCGCAAGAAGAGGCAAGACTTGCCGTTGCCGGCTGTGTTCCTCTGGTTGCAAGAAATATTAGCCACACTATAGTTTTTGATATCGGCGGAGGTTCTACCGAAATAAGCTGGGCTAAGGTTAATGAAGACGGTTCGGTTAAGATTGAAGGAGTGGTTTCTCTTCCTTTCGGAGTGGTTACCGTTACTGATGCTTTTAAAGAGAGAGAGCTTGATAATATGGCTTATGATGCTGTTTTAGATAGAGCTATCAATATTCTTGATGAATTTGATAAAAAGCATAAAATCATTGATTATATCGAAAAAGAAGACGTCCAAATGATAGGAACTTCCGGCACTGTTACAACTTTAGGAGCTGTGTTTTTGAATTTAAGCAGGTATTCAAGATATGCCGTTGACGGTTTGACCTTGCGTATTGACGATGTTAAAAACGTTCAAAAACGCATTAAAGAAATGTCTATGGAAAAACGGAAAATGCATCCGTGTATAGGACGTTCTAGGGCTAATTTTACTCTTGCAGGCTCGGCTATTTTAGAGGCAATATGTACTTTTTGGCCTTTGGGTGAAATTACTATCGCCGACAGAGGAATTAGAGAAGGAATACTCCTTGATTTAATGCAAAAAAGTAAAATAAAAACAGAATAAAAAGGCATAAAAATGACAGAAGCTCAAGTTAAAGGTAAAATAAAAACTTACGTTAAAGTTAAAACCGCAAAGGGAAGGAAAAAAAGTTCTACTTCTTGGTTGCAAAGACAGCTTAACGATCCTTATGTTATGGAGGCAAAACGTTTAGGATATCGCTCTCGGGCTGCGTTTAAGCTTATCGATATTGATGAGAAATATCATATTTTTAAAAAGGGCAAAAAAGTTGTTGATTTAGGTTGTGCACCGGGAGGTTGGTCGCAAATTGCCGTTTCAAAGGGCTGCGAAGTCGTGGGACTTGATTTACTCGAAGTTGAGCCTGTTGCCGGTGCTGTTCTTATTCAGAAAGATTTTAATGATGATGATGCTCCGCAAGTGCTTGAAAATCTTTTGGGCGGCAAGGCTGACATTGTTCTTAGCGATATGGCGGCAAATACTACCGGACATTTTAAAACAGACCATTTTAGGATTATGAATTTGTTAGAACTTGCTTATGATTTTGCTGAAAACGTCTTAAATAAAGGAGGAGCGTTTGTTGCTAAAGTTTTTATGGGCGGGACCGAAGACCAATTTTTAGCTAAAATTAAAAAAGATTTTGAGAAAACTTATCATTTTAAACCCTCTTCAAGCAGAAAAGATTCTAAAGAAATTTATTTAATAGCTCTTGACTTTAAGGGGAAAGAGGATTAAAAACTAACATCTTTTTTCTTAAAGGGGAGGCTAAAATGCTAAAAATAGATGAAGCTCTTACTTTCGATGATTTACTTCTTGTTCCTGCAAAATCTTGTGTGCTGCCTGCTGATGCGGAAGTTAAAACTAAATTAACCGAAAATATTAACATTAATATTCCTTTAGTGTCGGCGGCAATGGATACTATTACCGAACATAAAATGGCAATTGCTATGGCTCAGGCAGGTGGTATCGGCGTTATTCACAAAAATATGGATATTGCATCTCAAGCAGAAGAGGTTAGAAAAGTTAAACGTTTTGAATCCGGTATGGTTGTATCTCCAATCACCGTTTATACTGACCAACCGCTTGAAGACGTTATGAAAATTAAAGAAGAACTTAAAATTTCCGGATTCCCCGTTTTAGAAAGAGGTAATAATAAACTAGTAGGAATTATTACTAATAGAGATGTTCGTTTTGCTGAAAATTTTAAAAAACCTGTTAGTCATTATATGACATCAGAAAATCTGGTTACTGTAAAAAAAGGCATTACAAAACTTGAAGCACAAAAAATTCTTTATAAAAATAAAATAGAAAAATTATTAGTCGTTAATGATAAAGGGCATTGTATCGGGCTTATTACCGTTAAAGATATTGAACGGGCTAAAACTTATCCTAATGCTGCTAAAGATAAAAATGATTCTTTGCTCGCTGCAGCTGCAAGCGGAGTAGGAGAGGCAGGTATGGAGCGCTCGATAGCTTTGATTGAGGCCGGAGTTGACGCTTTGGTTATCGATACTGCTCACGGGCATTCAGAAGGGGTTCTTAATGCCGTTAAAGAACTTAGGAAACTTAATAAAACTATTCAAATTATTGCGGGGAATATTGCAACTCCCGATGCCGCACTGGATTTAGTTAAAGCAGGGGCAAATGCCGTAAAAGTCGGGATTGGTCCCGGTTCAATTTGTACAACCAGAATTGTGGCCGGCGTGGGCGTTCCGCAATGGTCGGCAATTTATGAGGTTGCACAAGCTCTTAAGAAAAAAGGCATTCCTTTAGTTGCAGACGGTGGAATTAAGAACTCAGGCGATTTTGCAAAAGCTATTGCCGCCGGAGCAAATGCTGCTATGGTTGGCTCTATGCTTGCAGGAACCGACGAAACACCGGGCGAGATTTTCCTTTATCAAGGCAGGTCTTATAAAGCTTATCGCGGAATGGGCTCAATCGGAGCTATGGCTAAAGGTTCGGCTGACAGGTATTTTCAAGAAGGCGTTTGCGATAACTTAAAACTCGTACCTGAAGGAATAGAAGCCAGAGTGGCTTATAAAGGTTCGGTTTCTTTCGTGTTGCATCAAATGGTCGGGGGCTTAAAAGCTTCAATGGGCTATACCGGCAATAAAAATATTGAAGAAATGCGCCAAAATTGCAATTTTAGAAGAATTACCGCTTCAGGATTTAGAGAAAGTCATGTGCATGATGTTACTATAACTAAAGAAGCCCCCAACTACAATAAAATTGACTTATAAGAGTATCTACTTCGTCGTTTTCGAGATGCTAATTAATCCACGTATTTAATATACGCTAGGATTAATTA
>CAYWTE010000049.1:0-4349 GCA_964461145.1 uncultured Lactobacillales bacterium
TTTTTGTTTTTGCATCATCAGTTATGTCTTTTATCCATAAAATATCGCTTATTACTTTACCTTTGGCGTTTTGCAGCCGTTGACCAGTTATTTTTAAAAGCTGCCGGCCAGTTTTTGAATGAACATTTTGACTAAAACTAGTTCCAAAAAGTTTTAAATTCGTAACGTTGTTATATAATAATGAGGACGATTCGCCTGAAAACCCTTCTAATATCTTTTCAAAATCAATTATTTCTTCACTTTTAAGATTTAATATTTGGCTTAAAGATTTTGAAGTCTCGATTAGTGTTTCATATGAATTTATAACTTTTTCTGCTTTTATTCCTTGCCCGTAGTGCCAACAAAAATATCCTTCAGAACTTAAAGAGCTTATTTCTTTTAATCTTAAATATTTAAACTTTTTTTCATTGTAAATCTTATAAAAAAAATAACACGCGCTTAAGATTAAGATTAATGCCGAAATTAAAATTAAATAAAAAAGCTCTCCTTCGATAAACCAAACCTTTGCTCCGGTTACTATGCTTATAGAAAGTGCAAAGGCTGCCTTTGGAAAGAATATTATTGAATTTATTATTATGTTTGCTATATACTTCATAGCTCTTGAGAGTGCACATTATTTTTTGAAATTGCAAGTAAGAAATTATGTTAATTTTAGCTTTTGATACTACTTTTGACACTTGCGGCGTAGCTGTAATTAAAAATAAACAGATTCTCGCCGAATCGTTATGTCCTATGGCTTTTGGTCAAGCTGAAGCTTTGATTCCAAATATATGCTTATGCTTAAAAAAAGCTAATATTTCTTTTAATGATTTAAATCTTATCGCCGTTTCTTCTGGCCCTGGGTCTTTTACCGGAATTAGAGTGGGGCTTGCAGCTGCTAGAGCTTTGGCTTTAGCTCTTAATATCCCTTGTGTCGGTGTGCAGACCCCTTTAATTATGCTTAATTCTATTAAAAATCTGCAGAAATGTGAAGAAATCCTCGTGGTTCTTGAAACTAAAAGAGATGATTTTTATTTCCAAATTTTTGATAATAAATTTTTGCCGTTAAATGATGTTCAAACCGCAAAAAGCCAAGATATAATCAAGCTTTTAACAAAAAACTACATTCTTCTCGTCGGAAACGTAAAAAATAAATTCTTAAAAGAAACCAAAGATATAAAAAACATAACTTTCTTTTGTGATAGCGATTCGGAAGATAAAATTAATCTGGAATCTTTGGCTTTGTTAGCTCTTAAAGAGGTAAAAATTTCTGAAAACTTAAAAAAGCCTCTTCCTGTTTATGCAAAAGCTCCGGATATCGGCAGTAAATAATTTTTATCCCTTAAATAGCGGCGGCATATTGCCTACAAACCCTCCGCCTAATATGTGAAAATGAAAATGAGGCACTTCTTGCCCACCGTTTTTGCCAGTATTAGCTATGACTCTATAGCCTGTTTCTTCTATTCCTTGTGATTTTACTACAGATTTTACGGCATTAAATATCGCTGCTTGTTCTTGTAATGAAGCTTTCTTTGCAAAATCGTGGAAATTTTCATAGCTGCCTTTGGGTATAACTAAAATATGGATTGGGGCTCTCGGATTTATGTCCTTAAAAGCTAAAACTTTATCGTCTTCATAAACTTTATTGCTGGGAATATCCCCTTTTATTATTTTAGCAAAAATGTTATTACTGTCGTAAGACATCTAACTCTCCTTAAGATTATCTTGCATTATTAATTGATGACCGTTCTTTAGTGTTATGCTTGCTTGAGCGCTTTTTGCTAAAATCTAAAGGCATTTTTTCTGCCCCTGAAGGAAGACTATTAATTTTTTCTGATTTTAGCAGAAATTCACTGAATTCTGAGCGTTTTTTTTCTGTTGTTTCCCTTAAATCTTGAGCATTTATTGTTAAGTTCGTTTCCATTTCACACCATCCCCGTTTGTTTGAGTGATTATATCACAACTTTATTTTAAATTAAAGCTAATATTCTAATTTCTTGCGAAAAAATTTCTTTATTTCAGCTTCATCATAAGGTTTTTCAAACTTTCCCGCAGCTTCTTCTATAGCTTTGTTTATGTTTAGTTCTGATGCTTCTAGGTATTCTAATTTTAGGGCTTTTTTTAATTTTTCCTTTTGTTCTTTATCTGCTAAATTATAAATGCCGGTTTTTTCTTCGCTTTCTTGATTTCCTTTTTGAAGCTCTTTTATTCTTTTTTCTGCATCTTCAAGCCAGCCCATAATTTAGCTCCTTTTTTTTAAAAGTTTATTTCTTATGATGATTTAAAACCTTGATTTTTTGATTTTTAAACATCATATTATTTTATAATTTAATGTTTAATTATGTTTTTTACAAGGAGTTTCGTTTATGATTAATAGTCCTTTTTCTACTAAATCTTCCGCTATACCTCAGGTTAGCGAAATTGATGAAGGGTTGCGCATTTATATGCTTAGAGTTTATAATTATATGACTGCAGGGTTGGCTCTTACTTCTTTGGTTAGTTTTGTTTTTTATAAAACAGGGCTGTGGCAAGTTCTTTATACTTCCGTTAACGGGGCTATTTCCCCTAATATTTTAGGCTGGATTGTTATGTTCGCTCCTTTAATTGTTCTTTTAATCCCATCAAATTCCGTTTCTTCGGCTCAAATGAAATTTTGGATATTCAGCGGTCTTATGGGGGCTTCTTTATCTAATATTCTTCTTGCTTTTACTGGAGCAAGTGTTCTTAGGACTTTCTTAGTTTGTACAGCTACTTTTGCCGCTATGAGTATTTACGGATATACCACAAAAAAAGATTTAACTAAAATGGGCTCTTTTTTAATTATGGGATTAATCGGCTTGATAATTGCCAGCTTGGTTAATTTATTCCTTAAAAGTTCAGGATTAGATTTAGCTTTATCTTTTATCGGTGTTTTATTATTTACTGGTTTAACTGCTTTTGATACCCAAAAAATTAGAAATAATTATGATGATTTCGCCGGTAATTCTTCTTTAAGAGAAATATCTGCAATTTACGGAGCTTTATCTTTATATCTTGATTTTATTAATTTGTTTCTTTATTTGCTTCGTTTTATGGGCGATAGAAGGAATTAATTGCTTTTATAATTAATATAAAAAGACAAACCCTCCGCTTGATTATAAACGGAGGGTTTTGTTATTAAGATTTGCCCTTATTCGCTTTCTTTAATCTGTTTAACAACGTCCTCCATCATTTCATCAATATCTATCATATCTTCTTCTGTTTCGTTTTCCGGCTCAGTTTCTATTTCCTGCTCTAACATATCTAGTGCTTCTTTTGATATATTTTCGTCCGGTTCTATAGTTTCTTCTGGCTCTATTTCTAATGAAGTTTCTAATTTTTCATTATTTTCTTCTGCTTGAATATCTAAATTTTCCCCAGTTTCTTCAGGTATCTCAAATTTTTCTGCTGAAGTTTCTTTTAATTCTGCTTCTGTTTCTATTTCAGTTTCCAGCAATGAGTCTGTTTGCAGCTCTAATTCTTCTGCCGCTTCTGATGTTTCTATCATAACGTCATCATCTATGCTTTCTATTTCTGAAGCTTCTGTATTTTCTGATGTCGACAACTCTTCTTCTATAATATCGTTATTTTTAATAGGAAGCGCTTCAAAATGCTCTTTATTTGAGGCTAAGCTTTTTATTATTTGATCAAGCTGCTCTAAATTATTATAATGTATGGATAAAATTCCTCCTGTTTCTTTACTTAAAATGTTAATTTTCATTCCTAAAATTTTGCTGATTTCTTGTTCTAATTCTACAATATCTGAATCTTTTTCTTTTTTTGGAGTTTCTTGTTTGCGAACCTTTGCTCCGAAAGTTTTTGAAAGTTTTTCTGCTTGTCTTACATTCAAGCCTTTTTTGACTATTTCTTTAGTGAAAGAAATAATGTCTGCCTGAGGAACAGATAAAATTGCTCTTGCGTGACCGGCAGAGATTAATCCATCAATTAAATACTGTTTAACTTGCTCAGGAAGAGTTAAAAGTCTTATAGAATTTGCAACGTGAGAGCGTGATTTGCCTATAGATTTTGCTAATGCTTCTTGAGTATGACTAAATTCTGTCATTAAGCGCTGGTAACCTTCTGCTTCTTCAAGAGGGGATAAGTCTTGCCTTTGTAAATTTTCAATTAATGCTACTTCCAATGTTTCTCTGTCTGTGAAATCTTTTACAATTACCGGAACTTCTGATAAACCTACTTTTCCTGCAGCTCTAAATCTACGTTCTCCGGCTATAATTTCATAGTAGTTATCTTTTTTTCTAACAAGTAATGGTTGTAATATGCCTTTTTCACGAACAGATTCTATTAAATCCGCTATTGCAGATTCAAACGAATATCCCAATGATCTCATTGAT
>CAYWTE010000049.1:4359-7461 GCA_964461145.1 uncultured Lactobacillales bacterium
GGTTGGTATGGAGAAGGTTTTAATTCTTCCAATTTTACATTTATTATGCTGTTAAATTCGTCTTTTTGTGAAACATTTGTTTCACGATTTGCTTTTTTTTCGTCTTTATTGCCTAATAATGCTCCTAAGCCTTTTCCTAAGCCTTTTTTCTTGTTATCTTTTACGTTTTTTTCGTTCATGCTACTAACTCCTGTTCTTGCTTTAATACTTCTTTTGCTAATTTTATATAAGCCTGTGAGCCATTAGATTTGTAATCATAAATTATTACCGGCTTACCGTAAGATGGGGCTTCAGAAATTCTCACATTTCTTGGTATTACTGTTTGATAAACTTTGCTGCCAAAATATGAGCGAACATCGTCTTCTACCATTACAGAAAGATTATTTCGGCAATCAAACATCGTTAAAACAACCCCTTGAATTTCTAATTTTGGATTAAAATTATCTTTTATTATTTCTATATTATTCAAAAGCTCGCTAACGCCTTCTAGTGCTAAGAATTCACATTGCAAAGGAACCATTACAGAATCTGCCGCAACTAAAGAATTTAAAGTTAAAAGCCCTAAAGATGGAGGGCTATCTATTAAAATATAGTCATAAGCAAAAGGCTCGGCTTCCAATGCTGTTTTTAAAAAAAATTCTCTAGCAGGTTCATCAACAAGCTCTATTTCTGCTCCTGCCAAGTCCGAACAACCAGGGATTATCCAAAAATTAGGAATTTCTGTTTTAACTGCCGCTGAACTTACATTACATTTACCTAATAAAACATCATAAGAATTTAAGCCTTCTTTTTTATTAATCCCCATAGAAGTTGTTGCGTTTCCTTGTGGGTCTAAATCTAAAACTAAAACCTTTTTTCCTACTGCAGCTATGGCTGTGGCTAAATTTATTGCTGTAGTCGTTTTGCCAACACCGCCCTTGCGATTCGCAACTGCGATAATCTTGGTCTTGTTTGTTAATACAATTTTAGGCATATATATTTCTCCTTATATTGTTTTTGCTAAATGTATAATTGCTATTTGCCCCGAATTATTTGTTATACTCGGAACAAAATTAAAAATATATTTTGAAGAATTAATTTCGCTTAATTCCTCTTTTACTGTCGCCCCCTTTAATGCTAAACATTTTGTTTCACTTAACATAAAAGAAGATGCATAATTCAAAAAATCCCTTAAAGAAGCAAAAGCTCTTGATGTTATTATATCCGCAGGAAAAGGCTTTATCTTTTCTATTCTTTTGCTAAAAACTTTGGCATCAACATTACAAAGCCTTAAAGTTTCTGACAAAAAAGCACATTTACGAGTATCACTGTCTACTAAAACAACCCTTGTATGCTCGTTTATTTCGCTTAAAAATATTGCTAAAATTAACCCTGGGAAGCCCCCGCCGGTTCCTAAATCTAATATTGTTTTTGATTCACGTGAAACAAATTTTAATAATTGCGCTGAATCTAAAACATGACGATTCCAAAAATCAAGCAAGCTTGAATTACTCACTAAATTAATTTTCTTTTGCCATTTTATAAAATTATCAGCAAAAATATTTAATTTTTTTATAATATTTTTCTGTTTCTCTGCAGACTGAAGAGTTAAAAGAACTGAATCTTCACTCTCTATCGGTAAAGCAAGCAGTTTTTCAATAACTTTTTCAGCATTATTTAAATTAATTATATCCATAAATTATTTTTAAGTTATTTTTTAAAAAATGAAAAGTATTTTTTATGTTTTTTTTATTTTTTTTTGTAAAAAAATTTTTCCTTTGACTTTTTAAAGAGTTAGAAAGAATAAAAAAAATTAATATTGTGGATAAGTTGGTTCGCCAACTGCGGGTCCGGGGGGACGCCGACTGCGGGTCGGAAACTCCATCTATGATTTAGAAACGCCAATTGCGGATTAAAAAGGCTATTATAAAATTAAAAATTTTTAAAGCCGCTCGGCTTGATAAAATAATAAAAATCTCAAGGCTCCTTATATTTAAAGTTTCACGTGAAACTTTTGAACGTGAATTAAGCTATTTTTATTTTAAAAATGATTCACGTGAAACACTGCTTTTTATAAACCCTAAAATTGCAGTTAATGCTGCAGGAGTCATTCCCGGGATTCTTGATGCTGATGCTAAAGTATCAGGAGCGTATTTTGTCAGCTTTTGTCTTATCTCTGTTGACAAACCTCCGATGTTTTTAAAATCTATATTTTGCGGAATTTTTAATTCCTCATCACGCTTAAATGCTTTTATATCGCTTTCTTGACGCTTTAAATATCCTGCATATTTTGCTTCTATTTCCATTTGTTCTTTAATATCAGCACGCATATTTGAAATTTCCGGCCATATTTTAACAATATCTGAAAAAGATATTTCACTGTATCCTAATAAATTTTTTGCCGTTCTTCTTACTCCATCTTGTTTGACATCAAAACCTTGTTTTAATAATTGATTTGGAGTTGCAATAAGATTATCCATTTGTTCCCGTGCAGCATTTAATAGTTCGGCTTTTTCTCTATAAACTTTTATGCGAGATTCTTTAACGCAGCCTATGGCAAACCCTTTTTCTGTTAAGCGCTGATCTGCGTTGTCTGCTCTTAATAATAATCGATATTCTGCTCTTGAGGTGAACATTCGATAAGGCTCATCTACACCTGATGTGATTAAATCGTCTATCATTACCCCTAGATAAGCTTCTGAGCGGCTTAAAGTAAATTCTTCAGCAATGTCTTTTGCTTTTAATGCAGCATTTATTCCCGCCATTAAGCCTTGACCTGCGGCTTCTTCATATCCGGTTGTGCCGTTAATTTGTCCTGCTAAAAATAAATTGTTTATTGTTTTGCTTTCTAATGTTCTTTTTAAATTTCGCGGATCAAAAAAATCATACTCTATTGCATAGGCCGGTCTTAACATTACGGCATTTTCTAAGCCCGGTATCGTTTTTAACATCGCTTCTTGCACATCTATCGGCAATGACGTTGATATCCCGTTAGGATAAACCGTATAATCATAATATCCTTCCGGCTCTAGAAAAATATTGTGGCTTTCTTTATCTGCAAATTTTTTTAATTTATCCTCTATGCTTGGACAATATCTAGGGCCTAACCCTTTAATCTGGCCA
>CAYWTE010000050.1:0-7395 GCA_964461145.1 uncultured Lactobacillales bacterium
TTTTTATTAACATAATCAGCCAGCCCGAGCTTCATTGCAGCATAAATTTGCTGATTATTTTGCTCATTTTCGATTTTTATTATAGGTTTTTCATCATAAAACTGATTAAAATCAAGCTCAGTATAATCTTGCACAAAACTTTTTAATTTATAAATAAGCTCGCCGTTTTTATTCATAATAAAAGAGTTTCCGTCAAAAACAAGCTCATCTTGCCCGCCTATTGTATTAACATAAATAAGCGGCAAACCTACCTCTGTTATTCTTGCACGAGCCTCATTAAAACGTTTTTGGACTTTACCTATTTCGAAAGGAGAAGCATTAATTGCAATTAAAACCTCAGCTCCTTTTTTCTTTAACTCAAAAGAAACCTTTTTATGCCATAAATCCTCACAAATCATCAAGCCGATTTTATGACCTTTAACATTAATAGGATTTATATCTGTAGCCGGAGAAAATACTCTTTTTTCATCAAAAACACTATCATTAGGCAGCTCATATTTATAAACCACGCTTTTAATTTCGCCTTTTTCAGCGTAAATTGCCCCATTATAACGTTTATCGTTTCCAATTAAAGGCAACCCTAAAATAAAACTCGGCAAATCTTTTGATTTTAGAGCTAAAATTTCAGCTTCTTTCTTGATTTTTTCTAAAAAAGCTTTTCTAAAAATCAAATCTTCAGCAGGATAACCGGACAATGCCATTTCTGGGAAAATGATTAAGTCCGCCTGCCCTTTTTTATCTTTTAGCACATTAAAAATCTCTTGAGCATTATTTTTAATAGCCCCAACAGTAGGATTTATTTGTGCTAAGCCGATTTTCATAATGATTTTTCAATAAGCTCCAATGCACCTGCATTAATTTTGGGAGTAGATTTAATTTCCAACAAAACATTTTTCATTAAATTTTGCCTTTGCACATCGTAATCTTTGAACCTGCATAAAGCTTTGAGCAGTTTATTTGCCATATGGGGGTTAATAGTATTAAGCTCTAAAACAAGCTCTTTGAGCAAGTTATAACCTGAGCCGTCTTTTTTATGAAAGGCCGTATTGTTGCCGCAAAACGGGAAAATTAAGGCATAAATTTTATTTGGGTTTTTAATATCGAAAGCTTTATGCTTCATTAAACGCTTAACGTCCTCAATAACATCATCTTTATCTGCAAAGGCCTGAATTTGCAGCCATTTTTGAACAATTAAATCATCATTTTTATAAGTTTCATAAAAATCACCAAGCATTTCTTTTGCTTTCGGGGCATTATTATTAACAATAACCGATAACGCTGCTGATTTATCCGTCATATTTTCAGCGGCTTCATATTGCTGATACGCTAAACTTAAATATTTATCACCAAGCTTACATAAATAGCTCAACGCCACATTTTTTAAAGCCCTTTTCCCGATTTGCTCGGGCGTTGGCTGATAAGGCTCATTTACTTGATTTTGATTATAAACTGCAAGCAATTTTTGCTCATATTTTTGAGCGAATTCTTTCGACAAATCTTTACGAAGCTGATGAATTTCATCAACAGGAATAGGCTTAATATTATTACTAATAACCCTTTCTGTCGGAAGAACCAGCGCAAAAGCTGCAAATTGCTTATCAATTTTTTCATCAAATAAATAAGAAGATAAAGCTTTTAAGAAACTTTCTTTATTTGCCTTATCATTTTTTAAGATAATATCCTTAAACAAGCTCAAAGCAAAAGCTTGACCTGCATCATAACGATTAAACTCATCAGTATCACTTGCCATTAAAACAGCAAATTCAGCCGGAGTTTGCTTTAACTCAACATTAATCGGCGAGGTAAAATCTCTGTTAAAAGATAAAATCGGCTTTTCTTGAATATTTTCAAAAGAAAATTCCTGGGAAAATTTATTTAATACAATAATTTGAGATTTAAGAATTTCTGACCCGGAATAAGAAAGCAGACCAATTTTTATAGGAATAACAAAAGGCTTCTGCCCATCTTTAATTTCTTGCTTTAATAAAAGCTTATAAACCTTTGATTCTTTATCATATTCTTCCTTAACTATAACCTTAGGCGTACCTTCTTGATCGTACCAAAGCTTAAATTGTGTTAAATCAATGCCGGAGCCGTCTTCCATACTTTTTAACCAGTCATCTGTAGTAACGGCTTGCCCGTCGTGCCTGTCAAAATATAAATCAGTGGATTTTCTAAACTTTTGTGCACCTAAAAGATGTTTAGTCATACGAATAACCTCCGCACCTTTATCATAAACGGTTGCGGTATAAAAATTATCAATCTCAACATAAGATTTCGGCATAATCGGGTGTGCAAGCGGAGATGCATCTTCAGTAAATTGCGCAATTTTAATCACCGAAACATCATCAATTCTTTTAATTGGGCGAGAACGCATATCGGAGCTGAATTCTTGGTCTCTAAAAACCGTAAGCCCTTCTTTTAATGTTAAATTAAACCAGTTTTTCAAAGTAACTCTATCGCCTGTCCAATTATGAAAATATTCGTGAGCAACAACACCTTCAATATTTTCATAATCAGCATCAGTTGCAGTTTGCGCATTTGCTAAGACATACTTATCATTAAAGATATTAAGACTTTTATTCTCCATTGCCCCTTGATTAAAAGCAGATACGGCAACAATATTAAATACGTCTAAATCGTATTCCCTACCCCATTTTTCCTCATCCCACCTCATTGCTTTTTTAAGGGATTCTAAGGCAAACCAAGCCTTATTTTCCTTTCCTTTTTCAGTATAAACCCCAATATCGACTTTTCTACCGCCGGATGTGATAAAAGTATCACTAACTCTGGATAAATCCCCTGCAACTAAAGCGAATAAATAAGACGGCTTTTTAAACGGATCCTCAAAAACAGCAAAATGCTTGCCACTTACTAAATCGCCTTTATCTATAACGTTTCCATTTGAAAGCAAAACCGGATATTGTAACTTATTCGCTGAAACCTTAACCTGAAACTTTGCCATAACATCTGAATGGTCGGGATAATAAGTAATCCTGCGGAATCCTTCAGGCTCGCATTGCGTACAAAACATATCATTAGATATATAAAGCCCCGATAAAGCTGTATTTTTATTAGGATGAATAATATTTTCAATTTCAAGATTAAATTTTTCTTTAGGAGGATTAAGGATTACAAGAGAATCTTCATCAAGCTTATAATCTTTTTCGGTTAATTCTAAACCGTTTAGCTTAACGCTAATTAATTCTAATTCATCAGCATCAAGTTTTAATAAATTAAAACCTTCTTTAGGCACAAATGTTGTGATAGCCTTAACTTTAGTGTCAGATGGATCTAAATCGAACTCCATTTGAATTTGCTCTACTTGATAATCAGGCTCTGTATAATCTTTTAAATATTTTACTTTTTGTTTTTCATTCATTATAATAAGCTCCTTAAACTTTACTAGGATAATTTAATATATATTTTTAGTTTATGAAAGATTAAAAAATGAAAAATAGCAAATTATTTTCTTTATTTGAAACATTAAAAGCAGAAAATTTAGACGGATTTATAGTTAATCAGGCCTCAGAATATCAATTAGATTACCTTCCTGAGCACGAAAAACGCTTAGAATGGCTAACAGGATTCAAATGCAGTCAAGGTCTTGCAATAATTTTAAGAAATAAAGCTGCATTTTTCACAGACGCCAGATATTCCTTGCAAGCCAAAAAAGAAATCAGCAAAGATTTTTGCGTTTTTGATTATAAAGAATACCGCCCTTTAGAATGGCTAAAGCAAAACACTCAAGAAGGCTCAAAAATCGGCTATGACGGTAATTTATTTACCTTAAAAACTTACGAGGCTTTTAAATCAGCAATAAGTCAAATTAAAGGCAAATTTATTGAAGTAAAACAAAACTTAATTGATAAAGTATGGCAAGACCGCCCAAGTGAAGTGCAAGCTGAGGTATTTGAGCACCCGCTAAAATATGCAGGCAAAACTTCTGCTGAAAAAATCACTCAAATTGCTGAAAAATTAAAAGAAAAAAACATATATTGTGCTTATATTGCAGATACATCTTCAGTTTCATGGCTTTTTAATCAAAGGAGCAATGCAGTTGAATATTCCCCTGTTATTCTTAAAAGAGCAATAGTTTATGCTAATGGCACCGCAGAATTAATTAATAACAATAAAGAATTAGAAGAAAAAATCACTTTAATTTCGAAGACTAACAAGAAAATATTAATAGATGAGTTTAATACTTCTATGCAAGTATTTAATTTGCTTAAGAAAAATAAAGCAAATATCGAGCGAGGCGATGATATTTGTGAACTTTTTAAAGCGATTAAAAATGATATTGAAATAAAAAATTATAAAAAAGTGCAAAAAATTGACTCTCTTGCTGTGATAAAATTCTTAAGTTTTTTAGAAAACGGCGGGTATAAAAATTTAAACGAAACTGCCGCTGCAGACAAATTAGAAACCCTTCGTAAAAGTAATAAATCCTGCTTGAGCTTAAGTTTTCCTACAATTTCTGCAGCAGGAGGAAATGCGGCGTGCATTCATTACACACCAAATACCAAAAAACCTAAGAAATTACAAGAAGGCGAGCTTTATTTATGCGATTCCGGCGGGCAATACTTAGGCGGCACAACAGATTTAACCAGAACGGTTTTAATCGGCAGCACGGCAAACACTTCAAAAGAAATAAAAACAAGATACACTCAAGTTTTAAAAGGGCATATAAATTTAGCTTCAATTAAATTTCCCTTAGGCACCACAGGATACGGGTTAGACTCTATTGCCAGACAATTTTTATGGAACGATTTGCAAGATTATGCTCACGGAACCGGACACGGTATCGGCATTTGCCTTAACGTTCACGAAGGCCCACAGTCGATTTCTGTTTTTTCAAAATACGCCGGCAATAAAACCACGCTAGAGCCAAATATGCTGCTTTCTAATGAACCAGGATTTTATCAAGAAGGAAAGTTTGGCATAAGACTTGAAAATATCGTTATGGTTAAAAAAATTAATGAAAATTGGCTTAAATTTGAAACACTTACCCTAGTTCCTTTTGATAACAGATTAATCATTAAAAATATGCTGACTAAAGAGGAGTTAAATTGGCTTAATAATTATCATAAAAAGATTTATAAAGAATTTGCAGGTAAATTAGATAAGCCAGCTGTAAAATGGCTTAAAAACAAAACAAAAGCCTTATAAAAAAAGCCCCGCAACCGATGCGAGGCTTTAATTTTATAGTTTATAAACAATTATTTACTTATCTTTATTAAACCATTTCTTCCAACGCCCGCCTTTTTCAGGAGCTTCATCATCATCGAGCTCTTCATCATCATCTTGAACGTCATCAGCTTTAGACGGCATTTCTTTTTTATATTTATCTTTTAAGATTTCTGCCTCTTTATGATGTTTATCCCTTAAAAGTTTCATTTCTTTTTGTTGAGATTTAATAAATTTATCAGTTTCTATTAAATTTTTAATTTTAAGGTCTTTCATTTCTAAAGCATGTTGCTTTAACTTTGCTTTGACCTCATCAGGCATATTAGAATTATTAATTTTTGCAACTTTTTTATCATATTGAGCATTAGCTTTTTCTATTCTTTTTTGCAAAAAATCATCTCTCATTTCACCTTTTTGTTTATCCATTTCATCAAAATTCGGCTTACGATGATGTTTTTTCATTTCCATTCCCGGATTAGGAGGAGGAACAGGCTGCATTTTTTCTTGAGCATTAGCCACATTAGATGCCGCCATAAGCCCTAAAAGCACAGCAGCAATATATGAAGTTTGTTTTAACATTTTTATTTAAACCTTTCTTGCTAAATTGATAAAATTATGATTAATGAAGAGGATAATATTAAAAGGTAAATAAACAATGAAAGAATTACAAGAATTAAACCCCGAACAATTAGAAGCTGTAACCACGACAAAAGGTCCGTTATTAGTATTATCAGGCGCTGGCACCGGAAAAACCAAGGTATTAACAACCAGAACTGCATATATCTTAAATCAAGGGCTTGCCTCTCCTTGGAACTGCTTAGCGGTAACTTTTACTAATAAAGCGGCAAAAGAAATGACCGAGCGTATTTATAATATCATCGGAGAACCGGCAAAACAAATTTGGATTGGCACTTTTCATAGTTTATGTGCAAAAATTTTAAGAAAGCACGCACCGTTAATCGGCTTAACCTCAAATTTCACAATTATTGATGAAGATGACCAAACAAGATTAATTAAAAATATCTTAAACGAGAAAAAAATTGATACTCAAAAAATAAAGCCGGCTGATATCGCCTCTATAATTTCAGGGTTTAAGGATAAAGCTCTTAATTTCAATCAAGTATCTTTAAATTTAATAAAATCTGATAATTATAAAATTGCTTATGATATATATCCGCAATACATTTTATCTTTAAAACGGGCAAATTGCGTAGATTTTGCTGACCTTATCTTACAAACAATCAACATATTCAATGAGCATAATGAAGTTTTAAGCTATTACCAGAACTTATTAGGATACGTTATGGTTGATGAGTATCAAGACACTAACATTGCTCAATATTTATGGTTAAAGCTGATTTCAGCCAAACATAAAAACTTATGCTGCGTTGGCGATGACGACCAATCTATTTATTCTTGGCGAGGTGCTCAAATTCAAAATATTTTAAGGTTTAATCAAGAATATCCGGAAGCAAAAATCATTCGGCTTGTACAAAATTACCGCTCAACGGCAAATATTTTATCCTCAGCTTCAAAGCTGATAGCAAACAATCAAGAAAGATTAGGCAAAGATTTAATTGTTGCAACCGGCAGAAGCCCTATAAATCATAAAATAACATTAAAATCATTTTATAACGGATTAGAAGAAGCCTGTTTTGTTATAGAACAAATTCAAAATCTTATTCGCAGCGGCTCAAATCCGTCTTCTTTAGCGATTTTAGTTAGAACAGCATCACAAATGCGTGAATTTGAAGAGGCTTTAATAAAAAAAGAAGTGCCGTATAAAGTAATCGGAGGCCCGAAGTTTTATGAACGCAAGGAAATTAGGGACGTTATCGCATATTTCAGGTTAATTTCAGCACCATGTGATGATTTAGCATTTTTAAGAATTATAAATCTGCCCAAAAGAGGCTTTGGCGGAGTTTTTTTGGAAAAATTAAGAGCAAAATCTCAGCAAAAAAATCAGCCATTATTCCAAAGCTTAAATGAAATGATAAATAATAATGAAATAAAAGGCAAAACAAAAGAAAATGCCGCAGATTTTATAAAATTAATTACAGAAAATAATGAAAAAATAATAACAAAATCAGCTTCTGTAATTGCGAAAGAAGCATTGGAAAATTCGGGATATTTGAATATGTGGCGCGAAGATAATTCGATTGAAGCACAAGGAAGATTAGAGAATATTAATGAACTTTTAGAAATATT
>CAYWTE010000051.1:0-7367 GCA_964461145.1 uncultured Lactobacillales bacterium
ACGGCAGAAGACGGTCAAACTGCTGTTACTATTAGAGTTTCTCAAGGCGAAAGAGAAATGGCAGCCGATAATAAGCTTTTAGGGCAATTTGATTTGCTTGGAATTACTCCAGCTCCAAGAGGGTTGCCGCAAATTGAGGTTACTTTTGATATCGATGCTAACGGTATTGTTCACGTCTCGGCTAAAGATAAGGCTACAGGAAAAGAGCAGGCCATTAAAATTCAGGCATCAGGCGGGCTTTCTGATGCAGAAATCGAAAAAATGGTTAAAGATGCTGAAGCTAATGCGGAGCTTGATAAAAAGAAAAAAGAAGAAGTGGAAACTAAAAATAATGCAGAAAATCTCATTCATTCTACTGAGAAAACCTTAAAAGAGCACGGACAAGCTATTTCTTCTGAGGAATCGAAAAAAATAGAAGATGCTATTGCTGATTTGAAAAAATCTTTAGAGAAAAATGACGTTGAGGATATTAAAAATAAAACTCAAAGTTTAATGGAAGCTTCTATGAAATTAGGAGAGGCCGTTTATAAAGCAGAACAAGCCGCAGCTACTGCTTCAGGAGCTAATCCTGATGAAAATGCTTCAGGGCAAACAGATGCTAAAGATGAAAAAGTTGTTGATGCAGAGTTTGAAGAAGTAAAAGAAGATAAAAAATAAATGCAGGAAAAACCAGACTATTACGAAGTTTTAGAAGTAAATAAAAATGCAACTGCCGATGAGATTAAAAAAGCTTATCGGCGTCTTGCTATGCAGCATCATCCCGATAGAAACGGCGATGATAAAGAAGCCGAACATCGGTTTAAACAAATTAATGAAGCTTATGATGTGCTTAAAGATGAGCAAAAACGCGCAGCTTATGACCGCTTTGGGCATTCAGCGTTCCAAAATGGCGGCGCAGGCCAAGGATTCGGCGGATTCGAATTTAATATGGGCGGTGGATTTTCTGATATTTTTGAGGATATTTTTAATGAATTTATGGGCGGAGGGAGAACAAATAGCGCTAATTCAAGGAGAAGCCAAGGAATTAGAGGAAATGACCTGAAAATCAATCTTACTTTAACTTTAGAAGAGGCTTTTGAAGGCGTTCATAAACAAATAAAAGTTCCGACAATGGAAAAATGTTCTGATTGTAACGGTTTTGGAACGGTTGACGGCAAAGAGCCGCCAATTTGTCCTGTTTGTAACGGAACAGGCAAAATTCGCACCCAGCGAGGCTTCTTTATGATGGAACAAACTTGCCATAACTGTAACGGGTTAGGCAGAGCCGCTAAAGATAAATGTAAAAAATGCAAAGGGCAGGGCAGGGTTAAGTTTGAAAAAACTTTAGAAGTTAATATTCCTAAAGGAATTGAAGACGGTTCCAGAATACGTTTAACCGGAGAAGGCGAAGTCGGTCTTTTAGGCGGGGCAAACGGCGATTTATATCTATTTATCAGCGTTAAACAGCATAAAACTTTTATGCGAAAAGGGAATGATTTATTGATGAATTTGCCAATTTCAATGATTTGTGCTGCGCTCGGCGATGAAATTATGATTCAAACGCTTGACGGCGAAGAAAAGCTTAAAATTCCTGAAGGAACGCAGCCTGACACGCAATTTAGGCTTAAAGGCAAGGGTATGCCTGTTATGCAGTCCAGCAAATTCGGTGATCTTTATATTAATGTTAATGTTGAAATTCCAACAAAGCTTAGCAAAAAACAAAAAGAACTGCTTAAACAGATAAAAGATTTATCTTAAGGAGTTTTGTTTTTATTTATTTTTCGCCAAGTGGCAACGTTTTTATTATGCTCATCCAATGTTTTTGCAAAAACGTGTCCACCGCTGCCGTCAGCTACAAAATAAAAATAATCCGTGTTTTTAGGGCTTAAAACAGCTTTTAGCGATTCTTGGCTCGGAGAACAAATTGCTTGCGGGGGTAATCCGCCATAAACATAAGTGTTAAAAGGGCTGTCAATTTGTAAATCTTTACGCAAAAGCAGGCGGTCAAGTTTCCCTTTGCCCTCTGAAAGAGCATAAATCACCGTTGGGTCTGATTGAAGTCGCATTCCTTTTTTTAAGCGATTAATAAAGACGGAAGCAATTATGCTGCCCTCACTTTTTACGTGGCTTTCTTTTTCTACTATCGAGGCTAAAATTAACGCTTCTTCCTTGTTTTTAAAGGGTAACCCCAGTTGCCGATTTATCCATAAATCATTAATTTTTTTTATCATTAAATCGCGCATTTGAAAGATAATACTTTGCTTTTCATCGCCGTAAGTGTAGGTATATGTTTCCGGAAAAAGAGAGCCTTCTTTTAAATTAGCTGCGTCTATATTGCCGGATAAGCCGTAAGCAGAATCGATGATTTTAAGGGTTTCATAAAGCGTTAAACCTTCGGGAATCGTTACTTTTCTTAACAAAACATCTCCATCAAGAAGAATTTTTAAGGCTTGTTTTAAGTTTATTTTTTCAGGGAAAATATATTCTCCGGCTTGGATATTATTTAGCTTCCCGAATAAAAGGTTATATATTTTGCCATAAAAAATAAATGCTTTTTTAGAGCTGATAATTCTTTGCTCGCTTAAAATATCAGAAATTTTATAAAAACTTGCGCCTTTCGGGATTATAATATTTTGAGCCGAATCGCAATCGTTAGGCTTATTTAAGCAAATATAAATAAAAATTATACCGATAAAAAATATTATCGGCATAATTTTTAATGATATTTTTAACATATGTTAAACTTTTCCTAAAATTAATGATGAATTCGTTCCGCCAAAGCCGAAAGAATTGCTCATTGCATATTTAATGCTGCTTTCTTGCGGTTTATGCGGGACAAAGTTTAAATTACAGCCCTCGCCAGGCTCATCAAGATTAATTGTAGGAGGAAGCACGCCTTCTTTTAAGGCTAAAAGACTAAATATAGTTTCTACCGCTCCGGCTGCGCCTAATAAATGCCCTGTCGAAGATTTTGTAGACGACATTGCTAATTTATATGCGTGGGAATTAAATAAGGATTTTACAGCCTTTACCTCAGCTAAATCTCCCGAAGGCGTTGATGTGCCGTGAGCGTTTATATATCCTATTTCTTCAGCATTTATTTCGGCCGACTTTAAAGCACGCTTCATTGCTAACATTGCCCCTAATCCTTCAGAATGCGGCGCTGTTATATGATAAGCATCTCCTGATAAGCCGTAACCTTTTATTTCGCCGTAAATTGTTGCCCCACGTTTTTTAGCGTGCTCGTATTCTTCTAATACTAAAATACCTGAGCCTTCCCCCATTACAAAGCCTGAACGATTCGCGTCCCAAGGGCGGCTGCCTTTTGCTGGTTCTTCATTAAATTTTGAAGTTAAAGCTTTTGCTTGAATAAATCCTACCATTCCTATCGGATTAACCGCAGCTTCCGCTCCTCCGGCTATCATTATTTCGGTTTCGCCGCCTTTAATTAATCTTGCTGCGTCTGCAATTGCGTGAGAGCCCGTTGAACATGCGGTTACAACTGAATGATTAGGCCCTCTAAAGCCGTATTTTATTGAAATGTGACCCGAGGCTAAATTGATTAATGAGGCCGGAATGAAAAACGGGCTAACTCTTTTAGGGCCTTTTTCTTTTAATTCTATTGAGCAGTTGTAAATAGTTTCTATCCCGCCAATGCCTGAGCCAACCATTACTCCGATATCTTCTAAATTTTCTTTATTTAAGTCTAATTTTGAATCTTTTATAGCTTCTTCTGCTGCAACTAAAGCATATTGAATAAATTTATCTATGTGCCGTTGTTCTTTAGGGGGGATAAAAGTATCCATATTTAACTCGTTTTTCCCTTCTCCTAAAGGTATTTCTCCTGCTATTTGAACGCCAAATTCTGAAGTATCAAATCCTTTTATTTTTCTTATTCCGCTTTTGCTTTGTAAAATTTGTTCCCAAGCATTTTTTACGCCTATACCAAATGGTGAAAGCATTCCTAATCCCGTAACAACAACTCTTCTCATAAAGACCCCCTTGTTTTTTGTATGCTTAAAGTTAAAACCTGCCAGCCCAACAGCAAAAACCGGAACAAAACTTCAAAAATGTTTTGCCGGCTGCTGTTAAACTAAATATTAAAAGGAAAAAGATATTATGAATTTTTTTCTATGTATTCAATAGCGTCTTTTATTGTGAGAATTTTTTCTGCAGCCTCATCTGGGATTTCACAGCCAAATTCCTCTTCAAACGCCATTACTAATTCTACCGTGTCAAGGCTGTCTGCACCAAGATCATCAATAAAGTTAGCGTCTTCAGATACTTTTGATTCTTCAACACCTAAGTGTTCGATTACTATCTTTTTTACTTTATCAGCAATTTCACTCATATTTTTTATTCCTTAAAAAAATGTTTACTTAAAACAAACCGTGTTTAGTTAACACACTATAAAAATATTTTCAATTCTTTTTTTAAGATTAAAAGAATAAATAGTATTAAAACATACTCATTCCGCCGTTTATATGCAGGGTTTGACCCGTTATATATCTGCTTTCATTACTGCTTAAAAAAACAGCCGCAGAAGCTATATCTTCCGGTTCTCCCAATCTTTTTAACGGGACTTTTGATAACAAAGCTTCTTTTGCAGAATCAGGTAAAACATCGGTCATTTTGGTTTTAATAAATCCAGGAGCTATTGCGTTAACCGTAATTTCCCTTGAAGCAACTTCTAAGGCTAATGATTTTGTCATTCCTATTATTCCGGCTTTGCTTGCTGCGTAGTTTATTTGTCCGGCATTGCCTGTAAACCCTACTATCGAAGAAATATTGATTATTCGACCGAAATGATTTTTCATCATTCCTTTTATTGCGGCTCTGGTTAACTTGAAAATAGCAGTTAAATTAACAGAAATTACCGTATCCCAATCTTCATCTTTCATTCTCATTAATAAGCCGTCTTTGGTTAATCCTGCATTGTTTACTAAAATATCAATTTTTCCCATTTGTTCTTCGGCGGTTTTTACTAATTTATCAATGTCTTCTCCACTTGATAAATTAGCAGGAACGCTGAAAACTCTTGTTTTTAAATCATTTTTCAGCTTATCTAACTGTTCTGTTCTTGTGCCTGAAAGAGTTACCGTTGCCCCGCTTTCGTGTAATTTGCGAGCTATTGCTTCTCCTATTCCTCCTGTTGCACCGGTTACTAGAGCTGTTTTGCCGTTTAGATTAAACATTTTTAATAAACTCCTCTATTTCTTGCGGTTTTTCTAAATTAAAAAGAGCAGCCTCTGGGCATATTCTCTTTACTAAGCCGGTTAAAACTTTGCCGGCTCCTATTTCTACAAAAGAATTAACGCCTTGTTCTGCCATATAAAGAACCGATTCGCGCCATTTTACCGTTCCGGTTATTTGAGCAATTAAAAGATTCTTTATATCTCTTATGCTTGAGGCTTCTTTTGCCGTTACATTCATTATTACAGAAATTTGCGGTTCTTTCAAATCAATTTTGCCAAGTTCTTCAGCCATAGTTTCCGCCGCTCTTGCCATTAACGGAGAGTGTGATGGGGCTGATACTGGTAATATTACTGTCTTTTTTATACCAAATTCAGGGGCAAGCTTTATTGCTTCTTCTACCGCCGCTTTGTGCCCGCTGATTACAACTTGTATGCCGCTATTATCATTAGCTACAACGCAAAAACAGCCGTCTTTTGAGACTTTTTTGCAAATTTCAAATACTGTTTCTATCTCGCCGCCGATAAAGGCTGCCATTGCGCCTATACCTAAGGGAACAGCTTGCTGCATTGCTATGCCTCTTGCTCTTAAAAGCCTTAGAGTATCTTCATACTTAAAAACTCCGGCCGTATATAAAGCGCTGTATTCTCCTAAAGAATGTCCCGCTAAATAAGATGCTTTTTCCTTAATATTAAGCCCGCCTTCTTTTGTTAAAACCTCTAAAATGGCGCCGCTTAAACACATTAAGGCAACCTGAGCATTGTGTGTTAAATTAAGTTCTTCAGTTGAACCTGAGGACATTAAACCATATATATCAAAAGACAAAACATCATTCGCCTTTTGAAAAAATTCCCGTGCGCAAGGAAAAGCTTCAAAAAGCTCTTTGCCCATTCCAACATACTGCGAGCCCTGCCCCGGAAATATAAAAGAATATTTTTTCATAATCAAAAAGAAAGCCTAATTAGCAAAAATAGTCAAGAGAATTGCGACAGTTGTAATGTAAAATTCATTTTTAAGGATACCTGCTTCGTCGTTTGCGATGCTTAAAAAATTCACGTACGTCAAAGTACGCTAAAATTTTTTTAGCATCTTAACTCCTCGCTTCTATCTCTTATAAATGAATTTGGCTTCGGATTTAGGATATCTGCTTCGTCGTTTGTAATGCTTAAAAAATTCACGTACGCCAAAGAATCTACTTGCAATTAGAAGTTTTTTAAGTTATTAATCCTTTCGCTATTGATAAGGTTTTTATACTTTATCTCTAAAATATCCCTGCTATTTCGTGGCGGTTATAGCTATGAGTGGGTCTTAAAAAGTTTTTTTAAGGCTCGTGTTGAAAGTAATCCATAGGGAGAACTATAAATGTCACTATATGAAAGCGTGTTTATCGCTAAGCAAGATCTATCTGCATCTGCTGCAGAAAAATTAGCTGCTGATTTCGCTAAAATTATTGAAAATAACAGCGGAAAAGTCGCTAAACAAGAAAACTGGGGGCTTAGATCCTTAGCTTATAATATTAAGAAAAATAATAAAGGTCATTACTTCTTATTTAATATCGATGCTCCTTTTGATGCTGTTAAAGAATATGAAAGAACAATGGGTATTAATGAAGATATTCTTAGATTTTTAACTATTAAAGTTGAAGAATTCGAACAAGGTCCTTCAATTATGATTAAAGCTGAACAAAACGATAATGATGAAGTCTTCGATGTAAGTTTAAATGAAGAAGGAGATAAATAATTATGGCCATAAAAACTATGTTCAAAAGAAATAAAGGCTGCCCGTTGTCTCATCCTAAGGCTCCTAAAGTAGATTATAAAAATATTAATCTCTTAAAAAAATTCTTGTCTGAAAAAGGTAAAATTATGCCAAGCAGAATTACTTCAGTTTCTGCTAAAAAACAAAGAGAATTGGCTACTGCGGTTAAAAGAGCCAGATATTTAGCTCTTTTACCTTATGTTGGAGAATAAAAATAAAGTGAGCTTTTTGCCTAAAATTTATAAATATTCGTTTTCTATACTTGCCGGAATACTTTCCGCAGCTCTTTTTGCGGCTATCGGATTTGGTGGTATCGTTTCTTCTTTTGCAACGATAACTTCTCCTTTATTCCTTTTGTTTGCAGGCTTTTATTGCGGGCTTATTCCTTCTTTCTTTGCTAGTGTAGCAGGCGTTTTATTTTTGATGATTTTAGTCAG
>CAYWTE010000052.1:0-234 GCA_964461145.1 uncultured Lactobacillales bacterium
TGATAGCTGTAATCTCTGTGATGATGGCTGCTATCTCTCGGGCCGGCAAATGCAGGAGCAGCGAAAATAGTACCTATTAAGGCTAAACTTAATGCTAATTTTTTCATTCTTACGTTCTCCTTTCTCTTTTTCCTCTTATTTTGAAGTTAATGCTAATTTTTTTTGTTTTCAAGAGGATTTAAATCCTTGTACATTAAAATATAATTATCGTTTTTTTCTGTTGATAAGGCAGGG
>CAYWTE010000052.1:244-7232 GCA_964461145.1 uncultured Lactobacillales bacterium
TCGTCGGCGAAACTTTATAAATAATATTTTCTCTTTTGGGGGTTAATGCTTGTTTTTTTTGTAATCCTAAGCTTTTATAAGGGATAAAGCCGGTAAATTCTCTACAAACAGAAGGCTCTAAGCTTTGTTTTATATTTTGTGTAGGGCAAGGGTATCTTCCGGTATTTTGATAAAAAGCATCAAGTGCAGTCGCAATTTCTTTTAAATTATTATAAAATGAGCAGATGGTAACCTTATTGTTTTTATCAAATTTTAATAAGGCTCCGGCGATAATTACCGGTACTATTAAGGCTAATACAGAGGCAAAAAGAAATAAAATATATCCTCTTTCGCAAGAATTATTATTATTTTTTAATATGTTGGGCATCCGGTTTCAATCATTATTACTGAAGGTGAGCGGGAAAAAACTATATCGTCAAAGCCTTTTGCTGTTTCTGAAGTTGATGCACTATAAAATTTAGGAGCATCGCTGCCGGTGATGTTGGCTTGCTCCTCTATCGTTGCAGCTTCAAAAGGTCTGGTTCTGCCTGAGATTAATGTTGCTCCAAAACCATTTTTACCGTGAGAAATTAAGGCAAATGCTCCTCTGGCAAATAGCGGCGGAGTCGAGCTTGAGCCGTCTTCAACAATTATCGTTCCGTCTAAGTTCTTCCAGTTTAAATCTTTAGAGCATTTTAAAGAATCCGGCTTATTATATTTTGTGTCAACTATATAACTAAAAAATCCGTTGTAGCCGTCCATACTATTTTCTATGCTTAACCCTAATGTTCTCCAAGGAATTACACCATAATTAAGGTTAGAGCTTATTTCTGTACAATTTTCAAGGCCGTTATTAATGGTGGCTTTGGAAAAATTCTTCGGGGCAGGGCAAGGAAGTCTTTTGTTATAAAGAATGAAGGCATATAAAGCGTTTTCTATCTCTCTTTTATTTTCTAAAGTTTTCATATTTTGAGATTTTTGAATTAGCGGTGAGAATATTGCCATACCGCCGGAAATCACTAAGCCGATTATTACCAGCGAAATCGAAGCTTCAACTAAAGAAAAGCCGTTTTTTTTCATATTTTTAATCATATTATTCCTCTTAAGAGTTATTTGAAAGCATCTTTGTCTTGTTGTCAATTTTTAAAAAGACCTTGTATAAAATTTTTAAAAATGATACCTAATTTATAAAATAATTTAAGGAATTATAATGAATAAAGAAGAAAATATTATTAATACCAATCTAGCCGAAGCTTTAACTGACCGATATTTGTCTTATGCGCTTTCGACTATCGTATCTCGCTCGTTGCCTGATGTTAGAGACGGGCTTAAACCTGTTCACCGCAGAATCCTTTATGCTATGCGGGAACTTAAGCTTAATCCTGAAGGCGGGTTTAAGAAATGTGCAAGGGTTGTCGGTGATGTTATTGGTAAATTTCACCCGCACGGAGATGCTTCCGTTTATGATGCGATGGTTAGGCTTGCTCAAGATTTTTCCGTTAGGTATCCTTTAGTTAACGGGCAGGGCAATTTTGGCAATATTGATGGAGATAGTGCTGCGGCAATGCGTTATACTGAGGCTAAACTTACCGAAGTCGCTTGGCTTTTAATGGAAGGTTTAGATGAAGATGCTGTCGATTTTAGAGATACTTATGACGGGGAGGAAAATGAGCCTATCGTTATGCCCGCAAAATTCCCTAATTTATTGGCTAACGGTTCGACCGGAATTGCTGTCGGTATGGCTACTAATATTCCTCCGCATAATGTTATAGAAATTTGTGATGCCTTGAAAGCTTTAATTCAAAACCCTGATATTACAATTGAAAATATTGTTAAAAAATACATAAAAGCTCCTGATTTTCCTACCGGAGGAGTACTAATTGAGCCGCTTGACAGTATTATTCAATCTTATACTGTAGGGAAAGGGGCGTTTAAGGTTAGGGCAAAGTGGGAAAAAGAAGAGCTCTCCAGAGGGCTTTATCAAATAATTATTACTGAAATTCCTTATCAAGTACAAAAATCAAAGCTTATTGAAAGAATCGCAGATTTACTCGAAAATCATAAGCTTCCGCTAATAAATGATATTAGAGATGAATCTACTGAGCTTATTAGAATAGTTATTGAGCCAAAGAGTAGAACGGTTAATCCTGAACATATTATGGAGCATTTGTTTAAGCTTACTGAGCTGGAGGCTCGCTTTAATATGAATCTTAATGTTATTGATGAGAAGAATATTCCTAAAGTTATGAATTTAAAAGAAATATTGCAGGCTTTTCTCCGTCATCGGCAGCAAGTGCTTGTTAGAATTTCAAATTTTAATTTAAATAAAATATTAAAAAGGCTGGAAATACTGGAAGGGTATCTTATCGCTTATCTTAATCTTGATGAGGTAATTAAAATTATTAGGGAAAATGATGAGCCTCGGCCTATTCTTATTAGCCGTTTTAACTTAACGGAAAATCAGGCAGAAGCCATTTTGAATATGAAATTACGGGCATTGCGTAAACTCGAGGAAATTGAAATAAAGTCAGAGCACGCAAAGCTTACCGCTGAAAAAGAAGATTTAGAAAAACTTCTTGCTGATGAAAATTTAAGGTGGCTTAAAATAGCCGATGAAATTAGTGAGGTTAAAGCTATTTTTTCCAAAAGAAGTCATTTAGGGAAAAGAAAAACTCAACTGGGAGAAATGCCGGAAATTATTGACGTTCCTATTGAAGCTTTTATAGAAAAAGAGCCGATAACAGTTATTTTCTCTGAAAAAGGCTGGGTTAGAGCCGTTAAATCTCATATTTCTCTTGATGAGGATTTTAAGTTTAAAGATAATGACAGTTTAAAAACCGTTATTCATACAACAACTACTGATAAAATCTTGTTTTTTACTAATATGGGTAAATTTTATACGGTTTCAGCTGCTGATTTCCCTCAAGGCAGAGGTTTTGGTCAGCCTTTATCTTTGTTTATGGATTTTGAAGCTGGAGAAGAGCTTTTATTTATCTTTAATTATCAAAAAGATGAAAAATTATTAGTCGTTTCGATTTCAGGGAGAGGCTTTATTGTCGATGCAAATTCTGTGCTTGCGCAAACTAAAAACGGAAAGAAAATTCTTAATCTTGATACGGGCGAAGAAGCATATAAATGTTTAGAGATTGTAGGCGATACTGTTGCAATTATCGGTGAAAATAGGCGTCTTTTAATGTTTCCGGTATCAGAAATTCCGGAAATGACCAGAGGTAGAGGCGTGATGCTGCAAAAATATAAGTCAGGAAAAATGGCTGATATTATGATTTTTAATAAAAATGACGGATTTACTTATCTTTATAAAGATAAACAGCGTGTTGAAGCGGATTTATCAGCTTGGTTTGGGAAAAGAGCCGGATTAGGCCGCCTTCCTCCTGTTGGGTTTTCTAGGGAAAATAAATTCGATATAAATAAAAATGATGGAAAATTCTAAGCAGCAAATCTTATTTGAAATTATAAAATTAGGTAATTCTGTTAAAGTTACAGCGATAGACCCGATAACTCATCTTGAAGCAAGTATTGTTGCGCCGGCAAATTATTCTGAATATACGCTAAAAATACAGGCAATGCGTAAACTTAATTCGTTATTTAAAAAGAAAATATAGCTTTTATTAACTTTTAAGACGTATTATATTATGCAAAGGGGAATAAAATGAGGAAATTTATACTATTAATGGCTTTATTTTCTTTATGCGCTTGTGCTAACCGTGCTCCAAGGTATAAAAAAGTTACCGAGCTCACTACTTATCGTCAAATAGGGGTTTTAGACCCTATGGGTGAGGTTATTGTGCGGCCTTATTATGTTGTTCCTCCTATACCTGATTATTATACAATAAATGATTGTACGCTTAAAAATAATAGATTTTATTATTATAGAACGGCGTATCGTTAACCTTTTGTTTAATTTAATGGTGTAATTTATTTTATAAATAATAAGTACGTTTTTTTAGGAGATGCCTTTACAATGTCAGAAAAACAAGTGAAAATCGAGCAAGAAGGTTCTTATGATATCTTGCAAAATTCAGCAGGCGATTTGTTGATTGCTATAAAAGCCAGAGAAGGCGGGCCTGAAAGCCCTAGGATAGTTTACGATGGCGGTGAACACGCTCTTTTGTATAGGAATGATGTCTTTACTATAACTTTGGATTTTATTCACCCCGATGCCAGAGAGCCTCTGAGTAAGACACAAAGCGTGCTTGTTGCTGAATTCGAAGATGAAGATTTTGTTAGAGAGTATATGGTTCCTATTAAAATGGTTTCAAAACTGCCTATATCCAAAGAAAATTTGCCCAAGCTGCCATAACTTTCTTTATTAAACTTCGTGTTTTGAAAAAGCGGGAGAAATTTCCGCTTTTTTAGTTTACTTAAAGAAGATGATGCGTCATTATTGTCCTTAAATGATAAATTATATATATATATTAATCTTCTTTGTTATTACATTCCTTACAGTAGGGATAGCGCTGCTTTGCGTTAATTTTATTCATAATCATAATAAAAATAAGAATAAAAATATTCATAGTTTAGAGCCTTATGAATCAGGTTTCGCTCCGAAAAGTAAAAGAAATATTCCTTTTAATGTAAGATATTATTTAATTGCTATGTTATTTGTTATTTTTAATGCAGAAATAATCTTGTTTTTGCCGTTCGCTATTGCTTTGGAAATGTTAACGATTAATGGTTTTATAATAGGGGGTATTGTTTTTATCCTACTGCTTATAGGGTTTATTTATCAGCTTAAAAAAGGAGTTTTAGATTGGGATTAGATTTTGATGATTGTCAAAAAGAATTTACTCAATCTTTAAAAAAACAAGGATTCTTTTTAACTAGTTTTAAAAAAATGTTTGATTTCGTTCAAAATAATTCAATTTGGCCTTTAGAATTTGGTCTTTCTTGCTGCTCGGTTGAATTAATGCAAGCTAAATCTTCAAAATATAGTTTTGATACGCAAAATATAGTTTTTCAATCATCTCCTCGCCACGCTGACCTTCTTATAATCTCTGGGACTTTGACAAATAAAGCCGCTTTCGTCTTAAGGAGGGTTTATGAGCAAATGCCAGAGCCAAAATGGGTTATTGCTTTTGGTGCTTGCAGCTGCGGAGGCGGAATTTATAATGAAGGATATGCTGTTGTTAATGAGGCAGATAAGATAGTCCCTGTCGATATTTATGTTAAAGGTTGTCCGCCAAAGCCTGAAAGTTTGCTTGCTGCTCTTGAAAAATTGAAGGAGAAAATAAAAAAATGAATAATCCTTTTAATCAAGAAGTTATGATTAAGCGGTTAACTCCTAAAATTAAAAGATTTTACATAAATGATTTTGGTGAGTTAGAATTAGAGGTAGAGCCTTTAAGATTGTTTAAGCTTCTCGTTATGCTTAAAGAAGAAAAAACTTTGCTTTTTGAGCAATTAATAGATATTACAGCGATAGATTACCCTAATGATGAAAAAAGGTTTAAGTTGGTTTATAATTTATTTAGTATCGTTTATAATCAAAGAGTTAGGGTGTTTACTTGTATTAATGATTTAACTGAAGTGAAGAGTTTGGTTTCAGTTTATCCTAATGCAAATTGGTATGAAAGAGAAGTTTTTGATATGTTTGGGGTAGTTTTTACCGATAATCTTGATTTGCGGCGTATTTTAACTGATGTTGAGTTTAAGGGGCACCCCTTGCGTAAGGATTTCCCTTTGAAAGGAACTCATGAAGTGTTCTTTAATGAAGAAACCCAAGCTGTGGAGTATAGGCCTTTATGAAAAATTCAGAATTATATGAATTTGAGCTTAATTTCGGTATGCAGCAATCATCTTCTTGCGGGTTAATGCGGTTAAAAACGCTGCTTGACGGTGAGAGAATTAAAGATATTGATGTCAATGTTGGCTTTTTGCATAGAGCTGTCGAAAAAATATTGGAAAATAAAACATACTTACAAGTTTTGCCTTATTTTGAGCGACTTAATTATATTTCTCCGCTTTTTTGTGTTCATGCTTTTGTTATGGCAGTGGAAAAACTCTTAAAACTTAATATTCCTTCAAGAGCGTCATATTTACGGGTTTTAATGCTGGAGCTTAACCGAATTTCAGGGCATTTTTTTGTTATTGCCAATATGCTTAAATCCTTAGCCGCAGATGTTCCGCTCTCTTTTGCTATAGAAATAAGAGAGGAAATCTATGAGCTTTTTGAGAAAATATCAGGTGCTAGAATACATAATAATTATATCACATTTGGTGGCGTAGCTAAAGATATTAATTCTGATGTTTTAGAAAGTATATTAAATCTTTACATTAATAAAATATTACAAGCTATTGATAATATTGAAGATTTTACAACAAATAATCCTGTTTTTAAGCAAAGAACCGTAGATATCGGGAAAATTGATAAAGATTTAGCCGTAGCTTATGGATTTTCTGGTGCGGTTCTTAGAGCTTGTGGGGTTGATTTCGATTTACGCCGAGATTCTCCTTATGAATGTTATGGTGAGCTTGATTTTAATGTAATTACAGCTAAAAGCGGAGATTGCTATTCTAGGTATTTACTTAAGGTTTATGAAATTAGGGAATCTGTTAAAATTATTAAGCAAATTATAGAAAAAATGCCGCAAGGTTCGATTTGTTCTGATAATCATAAAATAATTCCGCCTTCAAAAGATGTTATAAATGAAGATGCTGCGGCTATGATTCATTATTTTTCTTTATATACTAAGGGATTTACTGTTCCACAAGGTGAGGTTTATACGTTTGTTGAAGCTCCTTTTGGTGAGTTTGGTGTGTTTTTGGTTAGTGATGGTTCTAATGTGCCTTATAGGTGCAAAATAAGGTCTCCGGGGTTTGCGCATCTGCAAGCATTACCTGTTTTGGCTAAAGATCATTTGTTACCTGATATTAATGTTATAATCAGCTCTTTAGGTGTGGTTTTAGGGGAAATTGACAGATGAGAAATACATTTGATAAATTATCCACTAAACAAGAGGTTTTGCTTTCAATTTTGCGTAACGCTTAT
>CAYWTE010000053.1:0-5173 GCA_964461145.1 uncultured Lactobacillales bacterium
AAACGGTCACGTATGTCTATATACGCTCACGTTTTGCGTTTCTCGCTCTTCGCATTTATCCTTTATAAAAGGAGTTTCGCATGAGGTTTAATGTTGCTGTTGCCGGTGCTACCGGTATGGTCGGAAGAGAAATGCTTGAAACTTTATATGCTAGAGATTTTCCTATAAATAAAGTTTATGCCTTAGCTTCAAGAGATTCTATCGGGTCAGAGGTTAATTTCGGCGATGATAAATTATTAAAAGTAGAGGCTATCGATAATTTTGATTTTTCTAAAGCTGATATCGCTTTATTTGCTCTTAATTCTAATTTAGCAGCAAAATATGCCCCTATAGCTGCAAAAAACAACTGTATTGTTATTGATAATTCCTCTTATTTTAGAATGGAAAAAGATGTACCGTTAATCGTTCCTGAGGCTAATCTTGATGCCCTTAAAGATTATAAAAAACGCAACATTATTGCAAATCCTAACTGCTCGACCATTCAAATGCTGGTTGCCCTTAAGCCAATTCACGATAATTTTAAGATTAAAAGAATCGTAGTTTCAACCTATCAATCAGTTAGCGGAATGGGTAAAAACGCAATGGATGAGCTGTTTTGCCAAACCAGAGGTATTTATGTTAACGAGCCGCCTATAAAATACAAAAAAGAGTTTACTAAGCAAATAGCTTTTAACGTTATTCCGCATATCGATGATTTTATGAGTGACGGCGCAACTAAAGAAGAATGGAAAATGGAAGTCGAAACACAGAAAATTCTTTGTGCTGATATTGCCGTACATGCAAATTGTGCCAGAGTTCCTGTGTTTATCGGACATTCGGAATATATTAATATTGAAACAGTCAAACCGATTGATGAAAAATCAGCAAAAGATGCTTGGAAAAATAATGATGCCATTGTTGTTTTTGACCATAGAAAAGATGAGGGGTATACTACTCAAACCGAAGTTGCAGGTGAAGATGCCGTTTATATTTCCAGAGTTAGAGTTGACAAAACAGTACCTAACGGGCTTAGTTTTTGGTGCGTTGGGGATAATCTTCGCAAAGGCGCCGCTCTTAATGCCGTCCAGATTGCTGAAGCATTAATTAAAGAGTATTTGTAAAGAAATAAAGAGGCTTTAAATATCTAAATTCTCGACAAAGGCAGCGCGTTCTTGGATAAAGCGGAGCCGAAGCTCTGGCTTCTTGCCCATTAAATGCTCAACTCGACGTTTAGTATCCATCGCCTCTTCTTTTTCTTCTTCCGTTTGGCCTTTGGGAATCACTACCCTTAATAAAACTCGCCGTTTAGGATTCATTGTCGTTTCTTTAAGTTGTGCAGGCTGCATTTCCCCTAAACCTTTAAAACGGCTGATTTCAATCTTTTCATTAGATTTGAACTCTTTTTTGATAATTTCATCTTTTTGCTCATCATCAACAGCATAAAATATCTTGCCTTTATTAGACACTCTATAAAGCGGAGGACAGGCTAAATATAAGTGTCCGCCTTCTATTAATCCCTTCATTTCATTGTAAAAAAATGTCATTAATAATGAGGCTATGTGTGCTCCGTCAACATCAGCATCAGTCATTATTATAACTTTTTCATACCTTAAAGAACGCTCGTCATACTTATCCTTTATTCCGCAGCCAAGCGCCATTATCATATCATTTATTTCTTGGTTGGCTAAAATTTTATCATACGAGGCTGCAGCAACGTTTAATATTTTACCCCGAAGAGGCAAGATTGCTTGAGTTTCCCTATCTCTGCCTTGTTTTGCCGAGCCCCCCGCACTATCACCTTCAACTATGAAAATTTCAGTGCCTATTGCTGAATTTCTTGAACAATCAGCGAGTTTACCGGGTAATCTTAAACGCTTTTTCGTAATACTCTTGCGGCATAATTCTTTTTCTTTTTTTAATTTTTTCTTTATTTCTGCCTGCTCAACTAAAAAATCTATTAATTCATTGGCTACGTTCTTATTCGCTACAAGCCAATGATCAAAATTATCTTTTATTGCATTTTCTACAAGGCGAATCACTTCAGGATTGGTAAGTCTGTCCTTTGTTTGCCCTTGAAATTGCGGATTCTTGATAAATACTGAAAGCATTACCCCAGATATATCCATTATTTCTTCCGAGCTAAAAGATGCCGCCTTTTTTGAATTCCCCATCATTTCAGCAAAGCTCTTTAATGCCTTGGTTAAGGCGTTTTTTAAGCCTGCTTCGTGCGTGCCTCCGTCCGGCGTTATAACCGTGTTGCAGTATGAGTTTATAAATCCGTTATCATAATCGTTAAACCACGAAACCGCCCATTCAACTTTTCCTGCATCATCCGCTAATGGGACATCCCCGAAAAACGGCTCTGAATTTATTACTGAACGTTCCCCAATTAAATACTCTAAAAAATCTTTTATGCCGTTTGGAAATTGAAAAACTGCATCTTCAGGAACAGGATTATCTTCTGCTAAAATGTCAGGGTGGCACTTCCAGATTATCTTTATTCCCTTTAACAAAAATGCCTTTGCCCTTGCCATTCGATAAAGAGTACCAGGGCGCATCTTTATTCTAAACCCAAAAATCTCAGGGTCTGCTCTAAAGGTAACCTTAGTGCCGTGAGGTATTTCCGATTTACCTATCATCTCAAGCTGTGATACTGGCAAGCCTTTATTAAAAGTTTGACGATAAAGCTTAAAATCCCTTGAAACTTCTATGATTAATTCTTCTGATAATGCATTTACTACCGAAAGACCGACTCCATGAAGTCCGCCTGAAACTTTATATGCTCCGCCGCCGAATTTACCACCTGAGTGAAGCGTGGTTAAAATTACCTCTAAGGCTGATTTATCAGGAAATTTAGGGTGCTGGTCAATAGGAATGCCCCTGCCGTTATCTTCTATCGTAATTGAGCCGTCTTGATTCATTGAAAGCTTAATTTCTGAAGCATAGCCTGCAATAATCTCGTCCATTGAGTTATCTAAAATTTCCGCAGCAAGGTGGTGAAGAGCAACTTCGTCCGTGCCGCCAATATACATTCCGGGACGTTTACGAACAGGCTCTAACCCTTCTAAAACTTCAATATCTTTGGCTAAATATGTGTTTTGCGTTTGGTTATTTACATTCTTTTCAAATAAATCGCTCATATCTCTTTTTCTCTATATTTTTTAAGGTTTAATATTAAATACAACAAACAATCCAAAAAAAATAGTACTTATTTTTAAAAATCTGCAGTTTTTTTGTAAAAAAATGCTTGCAAAACATATAAAAAGATATTAAAAGAAACCCCTATTTGTTAATAAATCACACGCAAAATAAGCTTTTTTAATAAATAAAATTAAAAATGCTTTCCGGTGCTAAGATTTCTTGGTCACTAATGTTTTGCGGAGGCTAAACCGGAAGAAAGGATTAAAAAATCATGAGTTTACCTACTTTTACTATGAAAGACCTGATTAAAGCAGGCGTTCACTTTGGTCACAATACAAGACGCTGGAACCCAAAAATGAAGACTTTTATTTACGGCTCTAGAGATAAAGTTCATATCATTGACTTACAAAAAACCGTACCTTTAATGTACAGAGCCCTTCAAGAAGTTAAAGAAATATCTTCTGCCGGCGGGAAAATTTTATTCGTCGGAACTAAAAGACAAGCTCAGGAAGCCGTTAAAGAAGCTTCTCAAAGATGCGGACAATACTATGTTAACCACAGATGGTTAGGCGGTATGATTACTAACTGGCAGACAGTCAGCAAATCTATCAGAAGACTTAAAGACCTCAAAGCTATGGAAGCTTCAGGAGATTTTACCGGCCTTACTAAAAAAGAAATTTCAGGCGTGGTTAATGAAAGAATTAAATTAGAGCAAGTTTTAGGCGGTATTGAAGATATGGGAAGAGCTCCTGACTTAATATTTATTATCGATCCAGGTAAAGAAGCTCTCGCCGTTCAGGAAGCTAATAAATTAGGCATACCTGTTGTTGCTATTTGTGATACTAACTGTAATCCTGACGGTATCGATTATATTATTCCGGGAAATGATGATGCTTCAAGAGCTATCGAATTGTACTGCGATTTAATCTCTAAATCAGTAATTGCAGGGATTCAAGACGAAATGACTGCTGCTGGTGTTGATTTAGGCGAATCTTTAGAAGTCGCAGATGATGAATATCTTGATGAAGCTGAAGAAGAAGTCGCAGCTACTGAAAAATAATTAATAAAGCTTTTTAAAAAGAATTTTTTATTATAAAGGAGAAATATTATGGCCGAAATAACTGCATCTGCTGTTAAAGAATTGCGTGAAAAAACCGGCGCAGGAATGATGGACTGCAAAAAAGCTTTAACCGAAGCTAACGGAGATTTAGAAGCCGCTGTTGATTGGCTAAGAAAAAAAGGACTCGCTGCCGCTGCTAAAAAAGCAGGAAGAATCGCCGCTGAAGGATTGGTCGGCGTTGCTGTTAAAAATAATAGCGGTGCTATTGTTGAAGTTAATTCAGAAACCGATTTCGTTGCTATGAACGATATATTCCAATCTTTTGTTAAAGATACTGCTCAATTAGCCTTAGATGAAGGCGATACTCAAAAATTAGCTGAAGTAAATTATCAAGGAAAGGCCTTAAAAGATGCTTTAACCGAACTTATTGCAAAAATCGGGGAAAATTTAAGCCTTCGCCGCAGTAAAAAATTATCGGTTAATAAGGGCTCTGTTACTGCTTATATGCACAACCAAATTTCTTTAGGTTTAGGTAAAATCGGCGTATTGGTTGCTCTTTCATCTGACGCTGATAAAGCCGAATTAGATGTCTTAGGTAAGCAAATTGCTATGCATATCGCCGCTTCTAACCCTTTGTTTTTAAATATTGAAAGCGTTCCACAAGATGCTCTTGATAGAGAAAAAAACGTTTTATTCGAACAAGCCAGAGCTTCAGGCAAACCCGATAATATCATCGAAAAAATGATGGAAGGCAGAATTAGAAAATACTATGAGCAAGTTTGCCTTTTAGAACAGCCTTTTATTATGGATCCTGATAAAAGCGTTGCTAAAGTCATCGAAGAAGCTGCTAAAAAATTAGGAGCAAGCATTAAGCTTTCTGATTACGTCAGATTTGCTTTAGGCGAAGGAATCGAAAAAGAAGAAAAAGATTTCGCCGCTGAAGTTGCTGCTGCTGCTAATCAAAAAACACAAAAGACTCGCCAACTTATGAAA
>CAYWTE010000053.1:5183-7225 GCA_964461145.1 uncultured Lactobacillales bacterium
TCATTACTCACTTATTAGGCCTGATTAAATTATAATTAGGTCTAATAAGTTAAACTCAAACTTTACTCATCAAATTATTTAAGGTAAATCTTAAAGTATGTTAATTTATATTGCTAAAAGATTGTCCCTTATCCCTTTAACATTATTCGGAATAATGTTGATAAATTTTTTGTTTGTTCAGCTGACTCCAGGAGGCCCCGTTGAACAAATGATAGCTAAAATTCAAGGGTTCGATACTAATGCCGTTTCTAAAATTTCCGGCGGAATATCTTCTGATATTAAAATAAATCCTTCTTCCAATAATTATAAAAATGCTGCCGGTCTGCCAGATGATATTATAAAAGAAATCGAAAAACAATTCGGTTTTGATAAGCCTTTATATCAACGCTTTTTTATTATGATTAAAGATTATTCCTGCTTTAATTTCGGCAAAAGCTTTTATCAAGACGAAACCGTTTTAAATCTTATTAAGCAACGACTCCCTGTGTCTATATCTTTAGGGATATGGTCAACGCTGATTATATATTTAATCTCTATCCCTTTGGGAATTTATAAAGCTATTAAATCCAGCTCAAAACTTGATGTTTTTACTAGCTGGATTATTATTATCGGCTATTCTATTCCTTCTTTTTTATTGGCTATTTTCTTAATCGTTATCTTTTGCAGCGGAAATTATTTGGACTGGTTTCCTCTTAAGGGTATGTTTTCCGATAATTTTTCTGAATTATCCTTGTTTCATAAAATAAAAGACTATTTTTGGCATTTAACCTTACCTATTATCGCTATCGTTGCAGGAGGGTTTGCCGAGCTGACTATGCTTACTAAAAACTCGTTTATGGACGAGATTAATAAACAATACGTTATCGTCGCAAGAGCTAAAGGGTTAAGCGAGAATAAAATACTTTATAATCATATATTCAGAAATGCTATGCTGATTATTATTGCCGGATTCCCCTCCGCCCTTGTGAATATGCTTTTTACCGCATCTGTTCTTATTGAAGTTACTTTTTCTTTAGACGGGCTGGGACTTTTGGGGTATGAAGCCGTGATGAGCAGAGATTATCCGGTAATTTTCGGAACGCTTTTTATTTTCGGCATTATCGGGCTAATTCTCAATTTAATCAGCGATATTATTTATACGCTTATCGACCCAAGAATAAATTTTGAGGCTCAAAATGTTTGATTTTTCCCCTCTAACTAAACGCAGAATCGATAATTTTAAGAAAAATAAAAGAGGATTTGCCTGTTTTATAATCTTTTTAAGTTTATTTACAGCTTCTTTGTTTGCTGAATTTATAGCTAATGATAAGCCTGTTTTGATTATATTTAAAAATTCTTGCTATTTCCCTGCATTTAAAACTTATTCCGAGCAATTTTTCGGCGGAGAACTGCCATCTGAAGCCGATTATAAAGATAAATATGTTCAAGAATTAATTAATAAAAACGGCAAAATGTTTTGGCCGCCAATTAGATTTTCTTATGACACTATTAATTATGATTTACAAAGTCCTGCACCCTCGCCTCCGGATATAGTCAATCTTTTGGGTACTGATGATTTAGGGCGAGATGTCTTGGCAAGGCTTATTTACGGCTTTAGGTTATCTTGCATTTTTGGGTTTTTGCTTACCCTGATTTCTTCAGCTTTTGGGGTTATTATCGGTGCTGTTCAAGGATATTTCGGCGGGAAAATAGATTTGTTTATGCAGCGATTTTTAGAAATTTGGGGCTCACTGCCGCAGCTATTTATCCTCGTTATTCTCTCAAGCTTGATTATCCCAGGGTTTTGGAGTTTGCTTTTTATATTAATTTTGTTTAAATGGACAGCTTTAGTTAATCTTGTCAGAGCTGAGTTCTTAAGGGTTCGAAATTTTTATTTTGTTAAAGCTGCAAAAGCTATGGGCTTAAAAAATTATCAAATAATTCTTAAACATATTCTTCCTAATGCTTTGGTTTCTACTATAACTTTTATGCCTTTTATAATGTGTGGATCTATTGTTTCTCTTAGTGCTTTGGATTTTTTAGGGTTAGGTATGCCGGTTGGT
>CAYWTE010000054.1:0-7204 GCA_964461145.1 uncultured Lactobacillales bacterium
GCTTTACACATAATGTAAGAAAGGATAACTCCTGATGCGCCGACAAGAGCTCCGGTAATGATTAACATCTGATTGTTAACTGCAAAACCTAAAGCGGCACAAGCTAATCCTGAATATGAATTAAGTACGGAAATAACCACCGGCATATCTGCCCCACCGATAGGAATAACAATTAGAATGCCTAAGATTAATGCCGCAGCAGTAATAATATAGAACATTTCACAAGAATGAGCACCTGTTATAAACATAACCGAGCCTATCGTTAATAATAAAATAAGGAGAATGTTTATAGAGCTCTGCATCATAAATTTAACCGGCTTTGAAGGCAAAATTCCTTGTAATTTAGCATAAGCAACAACAGAACCTAAAAATGCAACTGCTCCTAATATCATACCGATTGTTGTTGAAAAATAATTAGTTCCGCCGCTCCTAACTTCTGCTAAAGAGATTAAAACTGCAGCTAATCCGCCGCTGCCGTTAAAAAGTGAAACCATTTGCGGCAGAGCTGTCATTTTTATTTTTTGCGAAGAAATAAGCCCGATTATTCCGCCGATAATAATAGCGGCAAATATTTCCGGATAATTTTTAATTTCAGGAAGAATAAGGGTGGCTATAACAGCAAGAGCCATACCGAAAGCCCCAAGCATATTGCCTTTAGCCGCTGTTTTAGGGGAGCTTAAGCTTCTGATAGCAATAATAAAAAACACCGAAGCTAAAATATAAGATACAATAGTAAAAGTTGATAACATTTTTATTCCCCTTTATTTATTTTTTTTCTTTTTTCTTAAACATTAAAAGCATTCGGTGAGATACTCCAAATCCACCAAAAATGTTTATAGAAGCCGTCATAATTGCAAATAATCCTAAATATTTTGTAATAATATCATTAGCTGTTCCGGCAACAATTATAGCCCCGATAATAACTATTCCGGATATGGCATTAGAAACGCTCATTAAAGATGAGTGCAAAGCAGGCGTAACCCCCCAAACAACGTAATATCCGACAAAACAAGCAAGAACAAAAATAGTTATAAGTAACCAAAATAAGGTTTGAGCGTCCATTTTTATTTATCTCCTTTTAAGATTGGGTGAATTATTTCTTTATTTTTTGTCACGCAACAGCCTTTAACAAGGTCATCGTTGAAATTAAATTCGATTTGTTTTGATTCTTTATTAAAGAAAGTGTTGATAAAATTAAATACATTTCTGGCAAAAAGTGCTGAAGAATCAAAAGCAAGCTTGGCGGTAATATTTGTATCTCCTATAATTTTTATGCCGTTAATTGTAACAATTTCATCAGGTTTTGAGCCCTGCACATTACCTCCGGCAATTGCGGCCATATCAACAATAATAGAGCCTTCTTTCATTGTTTTCAGCATTTCTGAAGTTATTAAAACAGGCGCTGGACGTCCGGGAATAAGTGCTGTACAAATTATAATATCAGCCATTTTAACTTGTTCGGCAATAGCTTCTGCCTGACGTTTTTTATAATCATCAGACATTTCTTTAGCGTATCCACCTTTAGTTTCAGCGTTTTCATCAGATTTAACTTCAACAAAACGCCCGCCTAAAGATTCAACCTGCTCTTTAACTGCAGGGCGAACATCAGAAGCATAAACAACAGAGCCTAAGCGTTTCGCCGTAGCAATAGCTTGCAATCCTGCAACCCCTGCTCCCATAACCAACGTTCTGGCTGGGGGAATAGTTCCTGCAGCGGTCATCATCATCGGTATTGTTTTGCCAAAAGCAGCAAAGGCATCAAGCACCGCCTTATACCCTGCTAAATTGCTTTGAGAAGAAAGCACGTCCATACTTTGTGCTCTTGAGATCCTTGGCATTAATTCCATCGCAAAAACTGTGATATTTTTTTCAGCCAATTTTTCAATAATATTTTTGTTAGAAACAGCCTGCATATTTGCAATTAAAGTTATACCTTCCGGCATAAGTTTAATTTCATCTAAAGACGGCGGATTAATTTTGGTAATTATATCTATATCTTTATATAAATTTTTCTGAGAATCAATAACTTTTGCCCCTGCATCAACATATAAGTTATCAGGATATCCGGCATTTTGACCCGCATTTTTTTCTATTAAAACATCAATGCCGTTTTGCACAATCTTTTTAACTGTTTCGGGAACGGCAGCGACTCGGGTTTCATTTTTTAAATTTTCTTTTGGAATAGCTATAATCATTTTTATATTCTCCGTAATTAATTTTTGTAAACATAACACTTTTAAAAATAAAGTGATATTAAATAAATATTACTTTTATTCTTCAGGAGATAACTTTAAGGCTTTTTTATAGACATCAAGCATAAATTCCATTTCATCACGCTCAGAAGCGTCCATTTTGCGAAGTTTTACGATTTGCTTCATAATTTTTGTGTCATATCCTACAGCTTTTGCTTCGGCATAAACATCTTTTACATCATCAGCTATAGCCTTTTTTTCTTCCTCTAATCTTTCGACTCGCTCGATAAGTGATGTTAATCTTTCAGCGTCGACATTGCCTAATTTGGTCATTATTTAATCCTTTCAGCATATAAAAATTATAAATTTTAAAAAACAAAATGCAATTTAAGCTTATTTAAAAAAAAATTCAAGAAAGCATTAACAATATTAATGTATAATAATTTTTCAAAACTATAATTTTTAAGGAGGATAAAAATGACAAAAAAAATAAGATTTGCTAAGATAGTTTCAACAATAGGCCCTGCTTCACGCTCTGAAGTGATGATTAAAAAACTTGTTAAAGCCGGTGCCGACGTGTTTCGCTTAAATTTTTCTCACGGCACACATCAAGACCATCAGGAAAGCCTTAAAAATATTAGAAAAATCGAAAAAGACAGTCAAAAAATGCTAGCCGTTTTTGCTGATTTGCAAGGCCCGAAATTAAGGGTGGGCGAATTTGAAAACGGACCAATAGAGCTTAAAAAAGGCGATAAATTCAAGCTTGATATGAGCAGCAAAAAAGGGGATAAAAATAGAGTTTGCCTTCCGCACAAAGAAATTTTTGCCGCTTTGAAAAAAGGAACAAATCTTTTAATTAATGATGGCATAATCAGGTTAAGAGTTGATAAATTCGGCGCAGATTTTGCTGAAACAACAGTAATTGCAGGAGGCTTATTATCAGATAGAAAAGGGGTCAATGTTCCGGATGTTCAATTGCCGATATCCGCATTAACCGAAAAAGATAAAAAAGATTTAGTCGCCGCTCTTGATATGGGCATTGAATATATAGCCTTATCATTTGTTCAACGGCCTGAAGATATAAAGCTGGCAAGAGAATTAATTAATCAAAACGGACATCCTGAAGTAGGAATAATTGCAAAAATAGAAAAACCTTCAGCCTTAAATTACTTAGATGAGATAATAAAATTATCAGACGGAATAATGGTGGCTAGAGGCGATTTAGGCGTATAATGCCCTGCTGAAAAAGTCCCTAGCCTTCAAAAACATATAATAAATAGAAGCCGTCAAATAGGAAAGCCTGTGATTGTTGCAACTCAGATGTTAGAGTCAATGGTAAATTTAGCCGCTCCGACAAGAGCAGAGGCTTCAGACGTTGCAACTGCCGTTTATGACGCTGCAGATGCCTTAATGCTTTCAGCTGAAACAGCATCTGGCAAATATCCCGTAAAAGCCGTTTCTATTATGGATAAAATTATTCGCTCAACAGAAAGTGATAATTTTTATAAAGAGCGAATGCGTAATTTAAAACTAGAATTTAATGATACCGCAGCAGAAGCTATAACCGAAGCCGCAAGAGAAGTAACAGGAGCATTAAGTAAAGTCGCTGCCATAGCAACTTATACCGAGTCGGGCTCCACGACTCTTAGAATGGCAAGGATTCGTCCTTTAAAAACAATAATATGCATTACTCCGTCAGAAAGAGTTGCTCATAAAATGTGTTTAACTTGGGGAGTCTATCCATCGGTTTCAAACACGATATCAAGATTCACCCGCCTTCGCCCACACGCTATAAACACCGCAGTAAAATTAGGCTTGGCTAAGTTAGGCGATAGGCTAGTTGCAACCGCAGGAATGCCTTTTAGCGTTCCAGGAACAACAAATATATTATATGTACTAAAAATAACAAAAGAGGATTTCGGAGATAAATAAAGCCATAAAAATAGCACAAAATAAGGGGTGAAGGATAAAGTTAAAAAATTAACTTTTTATGCTTGACAATAAAAATGTTTAGTGCTAGTTTCCGTTCCTCGAGTTAAAACCTAACAATTAAGGTTTACAATATAAGGCGTCTTAATTCTTTTTGTTTCCCCATATCACCTAAATTAAGATGCCTTATCCCCCCATTTTTTCTAAAATTTATGTTTTTGATTACTTTTATTAGCTTATTAATAATTCTTTGACTTCTGAATTATGATTTAATGGATTAAAATATTCTATTTCCTGCTCAGGAATGTAATTTTTATTTCTACTGAAAGCTATTTGCGTATCATAAAGAGCTTTAATTTCAGGGATATCTTTATTTTCAGTAATTGTTAAATATATAGGGGCTCCAGGGTAAACATCAATAATTTCTCTTTTTCTATCAGCTAATACCTGAAAAACAGCCAATTCTTCCAACAGGTATCTTCTGCAGTGTTCAATATCAAAAAGATAGCCTGAAGAACCATCAACTTTTCTTGATATAAACTCATTTATTTCCATATTAACTTTTTCAGTTACGACGGCTTTTTCTTTATAAAGTTTTTGAATTAAATTCAATTTCTCTGAAAAAGTAGGATCAACCAATATTTCGTCCCAGTGAATAACTCTTATAAGAGGATTATTTAAGTCTTGAGAGGATAAATTCCTTTTTACCCATTCTTGACCATCAATTTTTGTTTTTTCATAAGCTTCTTGTTCTGAACAATTATCTCTTACTATAATGTTATGTCTTTGCAAGGTATCACAAAGTAAAATATCAATTAATTCGAATCTATCTTTTGCCCAGTTAAGCCAAGCTTTGAAATATTCGTCATCAAGATGCCCAACACTAATATCTAAACGACAATGATTAAAGTTTTGCCAACCTCTGCCGTGTTTTATTTTTACTCTAATTTTACCTGTTTGTTCAGGATACCTTTTACGAAATTTATTATTAATAATGTTCATTAGCTATTGTCCTTGTTGCTTTTGGTGCTGCAGACCACATAATTTCAAAAATATTTTTTAATGATGTTGCTAATCCTATATCTTCTATTATAACTATTTGAGTAGTTTTTGCCAATATAGACGCTGTATATTTTTGATATACAACCAATACATCATTGCGAAAATATTGTTTTGGTAAATAACGATATTCTTTTAATTCTCCCATAAGATATAAGTCATCTTCTTCAACAAGGTTTCTCATTTTTACGCCTTTTAATCGAAGTTGATGTAGCAATTCATTTACTTGAGGTGGAGATTCTCTATCGTTGGAACAAAAAAATAATACTTCTTCATCTTTTTGAATTGTTTTTAAGACCATTTCTAATAACTTAATGAAGCAATCACCACCAATGAGTTCCGTAACCTTACTCTTTTTTGGAAGGACGCCGCCGTCTTTGAATTCTACCCCTAGGCTTTCAAGGGTCATTTTTAAGCTTTCAACAATATGAGTTCTTGGCTCGGTATCTTCATTTTCGAATCGGGCAATGGTAATCCTTCCGACTCCGGCTTTTTTAGCCAATTCCTCTTGAGAAATGTTGATTAAGCTTCTTGCTGCGGCTAATTGCCTACCTGTAATAATCATTTTTCTAACATCTCCTATACATTATTAATCAAAATAGATACTAAATTTATTATAATAATGCAAGAAAAATATTAAAAAAAACTTAAAAATATGTATTAAAGCCTTATTTTACAAGGATTATGTGGTATTTTTGCTGTTTTTAAAAAAGTTATTGACAAAGAGATTAATTTCGTATATATATAGATACATAAGGTCGCCACTTTATAAAAATAAGTTTCCCCAAAAGGGATAAAGATGAAAAATCGTTTCCCCAAAACCACCTCTCATCTTTATCCCGTCCCCTTTATCAAAAGGGCTTAAAAAAGAACGTTTGGTTTAAATCGTTTCCCCAAAACACCACCTACCAAGCGTTCCTTTTTAAGGAAGAAGGAAAAAAACAAAAATATAATAAAAAAATAAATAACCTGTATTATAAAACGCTTAAAAGCTATTTCGTTTCCCCCAAAACCACCTCAGCTTTAAGCGTTTTTTCTTTTTTAAATTTGTGCTTTACAAAATTTTATAAAAAAAAGCTCCTTAAGGACTAAGGAGCAAGTTGTGAAGGAAAAAAGGAGGATTTTTTCTTTTATTATTATCGTTATTCTTTAATTATTCTTTTTTCTTAAATTTAATTAATATTTACGGGTTTCATATCGTTTTGTTTAACTGTCAACATAGCAGAAGCCTTGCTTTTTGTTTCGGTTAACTTCGTCCCTTCTGCTGCATAAACCACCCATAAAACGCCGGCATTAGTTATTTCTTTTTTCACATATGCGCAGTCGTATATACCAAAAAAGGCTAATTCTTCCCTAGTCATTATTTCTTCCGGACGCATAACGATAGAAGGTGTTTTATCCTTAACACTATCATTCGCGACTCTCATATTTTCTATGGTTTTTAACATAATCCCCTCCATAAATTTACACTTTTTAACATCTTATTTAATTTAATAATAATACAAAACGGTTAATGAATGGTTTGCAAAAATTGAAATTTTATTTTTTTTTGATTATTTTTAAAAAATGAAAATAAATGCCAAATTAATATCTTTAATAATAATTTCAGCCGTTATCGGAATGGCTCTTTATATTGCCTTTTTTACTCAAGTCATAACAAAAGACTTAGAAAATAAGCAAAACCAAAAAATTTCACAAATATCACAGATATTAGAAAAATATCCAGAAGCTGCTTTTGAAGTAAAACAAGTATTTTTAGATGCTGATAATAATAATCAAATTAGAAAAACCGTTATAAAAGAAGAAATGAAGCTTTTATTTTTTTCTTGCATAATAATATTAATAATCTCCGTTATAGTTTGGGTTTTTATCAGAAATATTTTAGTTAAGCGGATATATAATATTATAAAAATCAGTGAAGATATTTCTCATGGCGATATTTCCTCAAGAATTATGGTCGAAAAATCTTTGCCCGAATTTGATGAAATAGATGAGCTCGCTTTTTCTTTTAATGAAATGGCAGA
>CAYWTE010000055.1:0-7166 GCA_964461145.1 uncultured Lactobacillales bacterium
TAAAACTAAAGATACCGAAATAGATTATGCTATAGAAATAGATGTGCCTGATGAAAAAATTATTGAAAGAATTACCGGCAGATTTGCTTGTGCAAAATGTGGTAAAGGTTATCATGATAAGTTTATGAAGCCCTTAAAACAAGGGGTTTGTGATGTTTGCGGCGGAACAGAGTTCTCTCGCAGGAAAGACGATAACAAGGAAACTGTTATTGAGCGGCTAGCCAAATATTATGAAATGACTGCCCCAATTCTTCCTTATTATCAAAAACAAGGAAAGCTATTGGCTATCAACGGTGATGATAATCCAAATGTTGTCTATGAAAAAATAGTTAATATTTTGGTTAAATAAAGGTTGACATCTGTTTAATCTTTTATATAATCCCGTTCCCAAAGCAGTTTCTTTGTTTAAATTAAATTTGTGTTAGAAATTGTTGTTTATAACTTAATGGAGAAAAAACTTGGCTCGTATAGCAGGTGTTAATATTCCTACCGAGAAAAGACTGGTTATATCTTTAACCTATATCTACGGTGTCGGAAAAAATAAGGCAAAAGAAATTTGTGCTAAAGTAGGTCTGTCAGAAGATAAAAGAGTAAAAGAATTATCTAATGATGAGGTCTTGAAAATTCGTGAGGTAATTGATGCAGACTACCGAGTCGAAGGCGATTTAAGACGTGATATTTCTATGAATATCAAAAGATTAATGGATCTTGGCTGTTATCGTGGATTGCGTCATCGTAAAGGACTTCCTGTTAGAGGGCAAAGAACCCATACTAACGCTAGAACACGTAAAGGCAAAGCTAAAGCAATTGCCGGTAAAAAGAAATAATTTTTAGTAAAGGTTAAAAGATAATGGCAAAACCTCAAGTAGCAAAAACAAAAAAACGTGAACGTAAAAACGTTACAGCCGGAATAGCTCACGTTAATTCAACTTTTAATAATACAAGAATTACTATTACTGATATGCAAGGTAATGCAATTTCTTGGTCAACTTCGGGTCATAAAGGATTTAAAGGTTCTCGTAAGTCTACTCCTTTCGCTGCTCAAACAGCCGCCGAAGATGCTGGTAAAAAAGCTGCCGAACATGGTATGAAAACTTTAGAAGTTAGAGTAAAAGGTCCAGGGACAGGTAGAGAATCAGCTCTTAGAGCACTGCAAACCGTAGGCTTTTCAATTACATCAATTACTGATGTGACTCCTATTCCTCATAATGGATGTAGGCCTAGTAAAAGACGCAGAGTATAATTTAAGCTTTTGATTTTTTTAAAGTTTTCTTTATAAATATAAGTTATTTTTAGTGTTTAATTATAAGTAGAGGGTGAAAAAGTGATTCAAAAAAATTGGCAGGATCTTATAAAACCTAATAAAGTGGAAGTTATCTCCGGTGAAGATCCAAAAAGAAAAGCTAGAGTCGTGGTTGAACCATTAGAAAGAGGTTTCGGGTTAACTTTAGGGAATGCTCTTAGAAGAGTTCTTCTTTCTTCACTCCAAGGCGGCGCTGTTACTAGCATTAAAATAGACGGAGTATTACATGAATTCTCTTCTATACCCGGCGTTAGAGAAGATGTTACTGATATCGTGCTTAATATTAAAAAGCTCGCATTAGCTGTTCACAGCAGTGAAGAAAAACAAATATTTCTTGCCGCTAAAGGTCCAGGAGTAGTTACCGCCGGAATGATTGAAGTAGGGCACGATGTTGAAATTATGAACCCTAATTTAGTAATTTGTACGCTTGATGCAGGTGCTTCTATAAATATAGAAATGACAGTAAATACAGGTAAAGGTTATGTGCCTGCTTATCAAAATCGTAAAGAAGAAAGCATTGTCGGGGTTATTCCTATTGATGCAATTTATTCTCCGGTTAGAAAAGTGGCTTATAAAGTTAGCAATACACGTGTAGGGCAAATTACCGATTATGATAAATTGGTTTTAGATATTGAAACAAACGGCGTTCTTACTCCGGAAGATGCAATAGCTTTTGCTGCTCGTATTCTTAATGATCAGCTTAAAACATTTATTAATTTTGATGAGCCTGAAGCTCCTGTACAAGCTGAAGTTAAAGACGAATTGCCGTTTAATAAAAACTTACTTAAAAAAGTTGAAGAATTGGAATTGTCTGTCCGTTCGGCTAACTGCTTGAAGAATGATAATATTGTTTATATCGGAGATTTAGTTCTTAAAACTGAATCTGAAATGCTTAGAACTCCTAATTTTGGTAGGAAATCACTAAACGAAATTAAAGAAGTTCTAACTAAAATGGGTTTGCACCTCGGTATGGATGTGCCTGAATGGCCGCCTGAGAATATTGAGGAGCTTAGCAAGCGTATAGAAGACCCCTTTAATTAGACGGTTTCTAAAGGTATCTGCAGCGTCGTTTGCGGTGACCATAAAAAATTCACGTATTTAAGTATACGCTAAAATTTTTTAGGCACCTTAACTCCTAGCAGCTATCCTTTATAAAACGCCTAATTATAATAAAATAAAAATCAATTGTACAAGTGTTTGGCAATTGGAAATGTTTAATCCGCTTCACCTGTTGAGGCATCGTAAAATAGAAAGGAAAATGTTATGAGACATAAAATGGCAGGAAGAAAACTTAATCGTCCTTCTTCTCATAGAAAGGCTTTGTTTGCTAATTTAACAATAGCTTTATTAAAACAAGAGCAAATTAAAACTACTCTTCCAAAAGCAAAAGAGCTTCGTAAGTTTGCAGATAAAATGATAACTTTAGGTAAAACGGCAACTCTTCATACTCGTCGTCAGGCATTGGCTTTCTTGCGCGATGAAGCTATAGTTAAAAAGCTTTTTGATGTTTTGGCTCCTCGTTATAAAGAACGTGCAGGTGGTTATACCAGAGTGCTTAAAGCTGGTTTTAGATATGGTGATTGTGCTCCGATGGCTTTCATTGAATTAGTAGATAGAGATGTTAAGGCAAAAGGTTCTGAAGATAAAGCTAGATTAGAAGCTATGAAAAATTTAGAAGCAGAAACTAATGATAAAAAATCTGTAGTTGCTAAATTAGAAAAAGCTGAAGTAAAAGCAGAAGAAAAGCCAAAGGCTAAAAAAGCTGCAGCACAAAAAAATGAAACAGCTAAAGCTACTGCTTCAACTAAAGTGCAGAGAGTTCAGAAAACTCAAGCTAAAGGTTAATTGGATTTCTAAGGGTAACTGTTTCGTCCTTTGCGATGCTCGACCCCACAATCGTGTACGCAAAAGTACACTCATGGGGGGCTGCGCTTCGCACTCCTCACATTTACTCCTTATAAAACCATTTAATTGTAAAATGTTTTATAAAAAAGGTTGCTTATATGGCAGCCTTTTTTGTTGGCTTTTTTGTTAGAAAAAGTGTTAAATGTTGTCAGTATGAATAATATGTTTTCAAATATAAAAAATAACACGATGCCTTTGGCGGAAGCTTTGAGGCCGCAAAAACTTGCAGATGTTGTCGGGCAGAAACACTTGTTATCTGAAGCCGGCGCTTTATTTAAAATGGTTAATGCTGGATATCTTTCTTCTTTTATTCTTTGGGGGCCGGCAGGTTGCGGTAAAACTACGCTTGCTAAAATTATTGCAGCAGAATCAAGTGCTCGTTTTGAGCAAATATCAGCAGTTTTCTCGGGCGTGGCAGAACTAAAAAAAATATTTAATCAGGCGGAAATTAATAAAGAACAAGGCAAGCAAACAGTTCTATTCGTTGATGAGATTCATCGGTTTAATAAAGCACAGCAAGATGCTTTTTTGCCGGTCATTGAAAACGGAACAATAATCCTTATAGGGGCGACCACTGAAAATCCTTCTTTTGAGCTTAATTCAGCACTTTTATCAAGATGCCAAGTCTTTGTTTTAAATGCATTATCTGAAGATGATTTGAAAGAAATTATTATTCGTGCAGAAGATTTTTATAAACAAAAACTCCCCGTGGATTCAGAATCTTATGATTTGATTTATAATATGGCTGGTGGCGACGGGAGGTTTTTATTAAATATTGTTGAGGCTATTTTTAAGCAAAATCCCTCAAAAGAATTAACAAAAGAGAATTTGCAAAAGATAATTACGGCGAGAGCTCCTGTTTATGATAAAAAAGCAGATGGGCATTATAATTTAATTAGCGCACTGCATAAGTCGATTAGAGGTTCTGATGCCGATGCTGCAATGTATTGGCTTGCTAGAATGCTTAATGCAGGAGAAGATCCTCATTATATTTTACGAAGGTTAAATCGTTTTGCTTTTGAAGATGTCGGATTGGCCGAACCTGCCGCTCTTGAACACGCAGTGGCTGCTTGGCAAGCGTTTGAGCGTATCGGAATGCCCGAAGGTGAGCTGGTAATTGCACAGTTGGTGGTTTATTTGGCGATTTGTCCTAAGTCTAACAGCGTTTATAAAGCTTATCCTTTAGCTAAAAAGAAAGCCCTGCAAACGGCGAATTTAATGCCGCCAAAACATATTCTTAATGCCCCGACAAAGCTAATGAAAGATATAGGATATTCTGACGGATATATTTATGATCACGATACTTTGGAAGGGCTATCCGGTCAAAATTATTTTCCTGATGAAACCAAAAGAGAAAAATTCTTTTTTCCGATAGAGAGAGGTTTTGAACGTGAAATTGTTAAAAGAATCAATTACTTTGAAAAGGTAAGAAGTAAAAAAAATGGTTGAACTTGTAATAGTTAAAAAAGAAGATGACGGCAGCCGCTTAGATAGGTGGATTGTAAGGTATTATCCTAATGTTCCTTTCGCCGTAATTCAAAAAGAAATACGCAAAAAAGGCATTAGAATCAATAATAAACGTGCTGAAAATAATGCAATTATTAATTATGGTGATGAGATTAGAATCCCTTTTAATGAAATGGAGAAAAGGAAAATAAAACCTCAAAATCAAAAACTTGATGTTGAAATTTTGTTTGAAAATAAAGATTTAATTATTATTAATAAGCCTGCTGGAATTCCGGTGCAAGGTGGTACGGGCGTTAAGTTAAGTATTGATAATGTGTTTCCGGATTATAAATTAGTTCATCGTTTAGATAAAGATACCAGCGGGGTTCTTATTTTAGCAAAAAACGTTAAAACTGCAGCTAAAATGATGGAATATTTTAAACAAAAACAAATACTTAAAACGTATTTGGCGGTTGTTGTTGGGGTGCCTTTAAAAAAAGAAGGTGTTATTAATACTAAGCTTATGTTCTCCGGAGAAAAGGTTTTGGTTTCTAAAACAGAAGGACAAGCAGCTGAAACTCATTATAAAATTCTAGATAGTCTTGATGATAAATTGGCATTGGTTGAAGTTAATCCTAAAACAGGCAGGAAACATCAAATTAGAGCACATATGAATTATTTGGGATGTCCGATATTAGGGGATGGGAAATATGGCGGAAAAGCAGCTTTTATAACTAAAAATAAAGAAAAATTACATCTCCACGCAATAAAATGTAAAATAATTCCTGAAAATATTGAAGCAAAGGCTTTAATCCCCGAACATTTTAAAAATACGCTTGATTTTTACGGCTTGTTATATCAAAATAATTCTCTAAAATAATATTTAAAAGAAATGTAGGGAAAAATGAAATTTATAAAAAAAATATTGATTACTATAACTGTTTTAACTGTGGTTATTTTAGCCGGTGCCGTTGTTTATTTGAAAACGCTGGATCTTAATTTATATAAGCCGGAAATACAAAAAATAGCATTTAAACATCTAGCTAGAAATCTATTGATTAACGGGGATATTGAGCTGGTTCTTTTTTCTTTAAATCCTTCCGTTGCCATAAAAAATATCGAACTGCAAAATCCTGATTGGGCTGAAAATAAAAATATGATACAGGCAGAAGAATTAAATGCCTCAATTAATCTTAAAAAATTAATGCACAAAAAAATAGATGTTGAAAGTTTATATCTTAAAAACACTAAAATAAACATTGAAAAAAATGAACAAAATCAATCTAATCTTGATTTTTCGAAAAATAAAAGTAACGAACAAGGTGATGAAAATAAAGAAGAAAAATCAAAGGAAAATAAAGCTCCTTTTGAAATTGAACTCGGGCAAATATTAATAGAAAATGCGCAAGTGATTAATCTTGATAAAGTTAAAAAATCTTATGCCATTCTTAATGTCGAAATGCTAAATTTAACAAGACAGCAAAATCAAATACAAATAAATGCTGAAATTAGTATGCAAGATAATAAGTTTAAAATTGCCGGAAATTCAGGGCGAATTGTTGATTTGATTAATGATGCTCAAAATTATCCGGTTAATTTAGATGTTTCAATAAATAATGATGCTGCTAAATTATTTTTGAAAGGGTTTATTGAAAAGCCATTATCTTTACAAAACTTGATGTTTAATGTTGCTGCTAATGTTGTTAATTTCCCTGATTTTATGGCCTCTTTGGGCAAAAACGGCCAATTTCCTGAAACTTCATTAAATCTTACAGCTGATGTTACGGGAAATGCTTCTCAAATGATTGATATTAAAAATGCAAAAATTACGGTCAATGATAATTTAATTGATTTTGATGCAAAATATCAAAATACGAAAATTTCTTTTATTTATTTAAATGCAAAATCGCAAGGGCTTGATTTTTCAAACATTAAATATAAAAATGTTGTGGCGGATAATAAAATTAAAAATACAAATGATAATAATGTTGAAGAAGTAAAGGAAATAGAAACACAATCAATTCAAGATAAAATAACAAATAATAAGGCAATTTTTATTGATTTTATTCGCAACTATAATCTCGATTTTTCATTCAAAATTAATGACTTAAATCTTGTTAATCATAATTTTAAAGATGTTTTAATTTCTTCTAAAATTAATGGGGCCGCCTCTAAAAATATTTTGGATTTAAAGAATGTAGCGCAAGGGCAGGTTATGGCTAATGTTGATATTGATGCAAAAGCTTATCCTGCTTCTATCGTCGCTGAAATATATGCAAAAGATATTATGATTCAAGAATTATTGAAAAATATAAAGTATATTTCTATTGAAGATGGCGGAAAGACTAATGCAGATTTTAATTTTACTACTAAAGGTGAAACTTACCAAGAGCTTGCTGATAATCTTAACGGCAGAATAGTTACTTTTACAGGAAAAACTAAAATTAAAAGCCCAATGCTCGGAAATTTAGGTCAAGATATGACTTCTCAAGTATTAAATATTTTTAAATCG
>CAYWTE010000056.1:0-5267 GCA_964461145.1 uncultured Lactobacillales bacterium
TATATGATGAAATAATGGAAAAGGAAGATTTCCTAAGCCACTTAAAATACGATGTTAAAATTGAGATTTCTGCAAGTGGAGAACCAGATAATCTGGAAAGAAGACTGCAATTATCCCGAGGGAAAAAGGTTATTGAAGTTATAGACCTCTCGAGTGAGTCCTCTTGGAAGATACGAGTAGCTGATGATAAGCCCTATAAATGCGGGATTTATGCCGATGTTGATAGCGGCTGGCTAGAAACATTACTCATCCAATACAGATTCCTTAAATTCGATGAGGCTTGAGATGAAGCTCCTCACTAAAGAGCTAAAAGAAGCATTTACCAAGCAGGGTGATACTTCAAGCAAAGATGCGCAGGATATTAAGGTCATAGCGAAGTTTTTTAACCCTTGCGGAGGTCGGAACGCCGACAGCGGTTGCACTTGGTTTGCGGTCGAATATCTGCCAGATGAGAGGCTTTTCTTTGGCTATGCCAATCTAGGCGATAACGACTGTGCGGAGCTGGGCTATTTTTCCCTCGCTGAATTAGAAAGCGTCAGGCTGCCCTTTGGAATGGGAATTGAGCGGGATTTATACTGGGATAACAATACGTCCTTACAAGAGGTTATTAACTGCAAGGGGCAGATGTAAAAATAGTAATAAATATTTGAGCTGTTCGGATTAAAATTGATATTTTTGGCGTATCATCAAAAAACCTCACTTTATAATAGAATGTGGATTTTAGGATGAAGTGCAACGGTTGATGAATTTTTTCCAATGTTCAATTGGGGTTTTATACCCCAAGCACTTTCTTGGAGTATTATTCATTATCGCGATAATGTTTTCAATACTTTCTTGAGTATACGCCTCAATATTCGTGATTTTTGGCAGGAATCTGCGGATCCTGCCGTTAGTATTTTCCACGCTTCCTTTTTGCCACGGATGTCCCTTATCGCAATAATATGCCTCCATCCCTAGGCTCTGCTTGAAAAACTGGGGCATTGTAAACTCCTTCCCCTGATCTAACGTGATGCTCTTTTTGGCGGCTTTAGGCAGGTTTTCCAATTTCTTTTGGATGCCTGATAAAACTTGCGAAGCTTCTTTTGAGTTATTCTTAATCGCAAGTGTTAGCCTACTTTTCCGCTCTACCAGAACTGTGATATTCTCCTTTGTTTTATGCTCAAAAAAGACTGTGTCGCCTTCCCAATGTCCAAAGCTAGACCTAGCTTTTATCGCATAAGGACGCTTGTTGATATTAACCAGACCTCCGCCAAAATCGGCAGGATGCGGAGGATTCCTCCACTTGGTTTTGCCATAACGGGGAAGCAGTTTACGCAGGTTCTCGTCTGCATAAGCGTAGGCATAAATTGTCTTAGGCGAGGCGTAAAAAGGCTTCTTCTGCCTCCGCAGGCGCCCCGAAATCTGCTCCGGAGACCAGCCCTTTCTTAGTCCACCCTCTACAAAAGATGCAAGCTCTGACTTTCTCGGAATCTTGTTCGTGTTAATCCGCTTGCGAGCCTGAGCCTTGCACTGCGCTTGAAAAAATAGGTAGTCTCCCTGCGTCTTATTGCGCTTAATTTCTCTGGAAATCGTGCTTTTCGAGCGCTTAAGGCGCCTCGCAATCTCGCTAACTGATATACCATTGGCTAGCCAATGGTATATCAGCTCTCTTTCCTCTAAGCTGATTTGATTGTATTCTGGCATTCGCAACACCCTTTCTTACTATTCCAAGGTGTATCATAACACCGAGGGTGTTGCACTTCATCTTACAGTTCACAATAAACTTGTTGACAAAAACAGGAGTTTTCGCTAATAAGAAATTGAAAAAAGTATTTTAATGCGTATCGTTATTTGACTAAAGGTACTCTTGCAGTATCAAAAAACACACCTTAAAAGGTGATTAAAATGTTAGAAAATGAAAAAGTTCAACAAAAAAACGTTTACATTTATCATGAGGAAGGGAATAAGGCTTTATTTTTACTGCTTAATTCCGTCTTAAAAAGAAAAGTATGTGTTTGTTTGGGTGTTTTTGAGAAAATTGATGATGAAAAAGAAGCCTTGAGAGTATCTTCAGTATTAGTAGAGGTTTTTGAGAATTCAGAAGGGGTTATTGATATCAAGGCAAACGAAAATATCTTGAGCCGCAAAAGTCTTATAGACCCTGTTTGTGATGCAATAACTTATTTATTGCCAACAAGAGAAAGGCTTTTCGTACTTATAGATATGAACGATGCTTTTGTTTCTGATTTATTGTCAAGGGCTGTTGTTGAATTCTTAGGCGTTAGGGACGGAAAAGAAGCTCTTAAATTAATTTATAGCTTTAATTTAAGCTAAATCTTTTCCTTTCCTTTTTCCCTTGACTTTATGATAGAATAGTGATGTTTTGTCTAAATATTGCTAGAAATATTTGGATAATGAGGAGTTTATAAATAATGTCAAATAAAAATACCGTATATTTTATCGGAACCGTTGTTGAAGATATGAATGTTGCTGCAAATTATCAAGGAAGCGATTTATTAGAAAAATTTACATCAGAAAAGAATAAATATCTAGTTACAACAAAAGGTGCAGAAGGTGTAGAAATTAGAGGCAATGAAGATAAGACAGATATGGGCTTTGCTGCGGCTAAAATTAATCTTGAAGGTAAGCTAAATCCTGTTGGAGTTGGTAATACTTATGAAGCTGCTGTGTTGCAAATATCAATGATGAAAAATCCTAACGAAAATGATATGGGAAAAATTATGCGTTTTGGTGTTTGTGCTGCGGCTGTTAAAGCTCTAAAAGAAGGTGTTCCTTATTTAACTGAAGATGATGTTGCAAGAATTCAAGGCAAACATAAAGAATATATGCAAGACGAAAGATTTGATGCTTATTGCAAGGAAAGGTCGGTAAGGCAAAAATAAAGCTAGCTATATATAGTTTTTTTAAGAAGGAGGGGGTTTAAAAAACCTCCTTTTTTATTTAATTTTAAGCAAAAAAAGTCCCCTCTGTTAATAAATTAAAGAGGGGTTTGATACTTGTTTTTGGCTTCGATAAGATGATACCTCATATTATCGAAGAACATTATAAAGAATGGGTCTATGTTATCTTCCTTGACAAAATTTTTTCTCAAGAAAGACAGTTCGAGTTTTGGAAAGACCTTTTTGGCTGATAAATAGCGATGATGGCGTTGTCTGAAAGGCTGTACTTTTCACGGAGAACTTTTTTGGTTGCTTTAATGCTTGCCATTTTTTGCTTCCTGACGCCTTTTTGCCTTATTTCAGAAAAATCTGATTAAAAAAATAAGATATAAAAAGATGTCTATATCTTATTTATAATATAAAAGTTAAAATTTGTCAATAAAATTGTCTAATTTCTAGGTAAGATTTCTTCTATTAATTCTATGGTGGATTTTAGGGGAATTTCTAGCCAGTCGGGGCGATAGCATAGTTCATAATTTATTTCGTATAGCGCTTTATCTAAAATAAATAAATTAAGAAGCTCTAAATCTACACCGCACTCTTTTTTATACCCTTCTAAAATGGCGGATTTGCAAGCTTTTTCCCATTCTTTTGCTGTTGTTTGGGTTATTTGCGGGTGGATTTTTAGCTGAATTTCTTTAATGTAACTTAATGCTCTGATTAGCATTGCAATATCGGCAAGTTGGAAGTTCTTTTTTATCCGCTCATCTTCGGATTTCATTGGGGCGCCTTCGAAATCTAAAATTATTAATTTGCCGTTGTTATTTTCTAAAATTTGGTCGAAATTCATATCGCCGTGAATTTTAGCTAAGGATAAATCTATTTTATGTCCGAATAAGCTTTTGTTTATAAAGGCTTTTAAATCTTCTTGTGTTTTTATTAAATGTTCTTTGTAAGGATTTAAGCTTTTTCCCAGAGGGGCATCTTTTAAGGCTGAAAAGGTCGTATTTAATTGATTTAAAAAACTTTTTTCCATTTCTTTTAAATCTTTTAATCCTGCAAATTCTGTAGAAAATTCTCCGATTTTATCGCAGCTTAGGGCTTTATGAAGCAAGCCAATGGTTTTTCCTACTTTTTTTAATTTAGTTAAGGTTTTATTATAATCTTGACTGCTTGCGGAGGAACTTATTTCTCCTCCTAAGCTTGTTTTCCCGCCTTCAAAGCTTTGAATTAGGCATAAATAATCGTCTTTATATTTAAATGAGCCAAAATATTTGGGTGAATTTTTAAAACCTATTTTACTTAAATGTTTTAAAACTGAAATTTCAGGTGAAGCAGCGCCTAATAATTTGCGATAAAACTTTATAAGCATAGGCGGGTGATTTTTCGGCACTACTTTTATAGATGTGTTGCTTTGTTCGCCGCTTAGAAGTTCTATTGTAAAATCAGAAAATAAATATGGAAAATCGGATATAATATCTTTTGATGTTTGAGGTTGGCTTAAAAGCTCGCCGGTTAAACTTAAAATTCCTTTGTCAGTAGAATCGTTTAATAAAATCGGAACGCTGTAACGAGAAATGCTAGCTTTTTGCGTAATTTTTACAATAAGCCAGAGCAAATCAGGAGATTTTGTTTCTAAAATGCCTTCAATTTCTAAAAATTCTAAGGGTAAATTTTTTCCCTGAAACCAGCGCTGTTTCGGGAGATATTGCGTTAAAAACTGTATTAAATTTTGCGTCATAAGCTAATAATAATTCTTTTATTATTAATATTGTGTAAAAGTCGATAATACCTTGAAAATAATGTTTTTTGATTCATAATAACTTTACTTATTTAATTAAATTTTTTTAGGAGAAACTTAATATGTTAAATTGGACTATGTATTCTGTTCCGTTCGGAATTCTAGGACTGATAATTGCTTTTTGCATATTTTTATCAGTTAAAAAGAATCCAAACGGTAACAAAACTATGCAAGAAATTGAGGAGATGATTCACGCTGGGGCAATGGCATTCTTGAGAAAAGAATACATGTACTTAACAGTGTTTATCGTTGTCGTTTTCTTGGCTGTTTATTTTGGTTTAGGCAAAGAAACCGCCTTTGCATTCATAACAGGCAGTGCTTGCTCTATGTTTGCAGGGTTCTTCGGAATGAAGGCGGCAACTCGTTCTGCTTCCAGAACAGCGGAGGCGGCTAATAAGTTCGGTCAGGCAAAAGCTATCAGCGTTTCTTATTTCGGCGGGGCTGTTATGGGTGTTAGCGTTGCTGCTTTAGGGCTTTTAGGTGTTGGATTTTGGTTTTATGTTTACGGCGGCGATGCTGAAACAGCAAAATATATTAATGGTTTTGCGATGGGCGCAAGTACAATAGCCTTGTTTGCTCGTGTCGGC
>CAYWTE010000056.1:5323-7146 GCA_964461145.1 uncultured Lactobacillales bacterium
TTTATACTAAAGGTGCAGATGTCGGTGCTGATTTAGTCGGTAAAGTTGAGGCTGGTATTCCTGAAGATGACCCTAGAAATCCGGGAGTTATTGCTGATAACGTTGGCGATTGTGTTGGTGATACTGCCGGTATGGGTGCTGATATTTTTGAGTCTTATGTTGGTTCTATTATTGCTACAATTGCTATTGCAGCTACAATGGCAACAACTGCAGATGCAAGAGCTATGTATATGGCGATGCCTTTATTGATTGCTATGGTTGGGTTTGTATCTTCTCTGCTCGGCGTATTTTCTATTACTTTTACTAAAAAGTTAGAACCAGCTGCTGCTCTTAGATACACATCTATAATTGCAGGGATAGTTTTTGCGGTAATATCTTATTTTATGATTAAGGCTTCAGGGCTTTCAATCGGGGTATTTTATGCTGTTTTATCAGGATTATTAGTAGGCGTTATCATCGGCTTTTTAGCTGAATATTACACTTCAGCTAAACCGGTTAGAGATATTGCTGATACTGCTCCTAATGGCTCAGCTCCTTTGCTTATTAAGGGATTGGCGGTCGGAATGGAATCAACTATTCTGCCGATAATCTTTATTTGTATCGGAACGCTTGTTGCTTATTCTTGTGCAGGTGTTTATGGTATCGGGCTTTCTGCCGTCGGAATGCTGGCAACTGTAGGGGCAACTATGACTGTTGATGCTTATGGGCCGATTGCTGATAATGCAGGCGGGATTTCCGAACTTTCAGGTTTGGGTAAAGAAACAAGAAAAATTACCGACTCGCTTGATGCTTTAGGTAATACTACGGCAGCTATCGGGAAAGGATTTGCCATCGGTTCTGCAGCTCTTACAGCTTTAGCATTATTTGCTGCATTTACACAAGCTGCAGGCTTAAGTGCTATCGATATTACCCATCCTTTGGTTGTGGTTGGTGTTCTTATCGGCGGATGCGTGCCTATGCTGGTTGCTTCTCAAACTATGAATGCTGTCGGTAAGGCTGCTAATGCGATGGTGGTTGAAATTCGCCGTCAATTCCGTGAAATTCCGGGACTTTTAGAAGGTAAGCCAGGGGTTAAACCTGACCCTGAAACTTGCGTTTCTATTGCAACAACTTCAGCATTAAAACAAATGGTGGCTCCGGGATTAACCGCTGTTATTGTTCCTTTGATTGTTGCTTATCTTTTAGGGCCGCAAGCTTTAGGCGGAGCTTTGCTCGGTGCTACCGTTATGGCAGTGTTCTTAGCTTTGTTTATGGCTAATTCAGGCGGTGCTTGGGATAATGCTAAAAAGTATATCGAAGCTGGTGCTCACGGCGGTAAAGGTACTGAAGCTCATAAATCAGCTGTTGTTGGCGATACTGTCGGAGATCCGTTTAAGGATACTTCGGGGCCGGCAATGAATATTTTGATGAAGCTGATGTCAATCATTGCTCTTGTTATTGCTCCGTTCTTGGTGCATTGGTCAGGATTGCTTGGTTTATAAGCTTTAAGCTTAACAACTAAGCTTGAATAAAAATAAAAGGGGGCGAAAAATAATCTAGATTCTATCTAGAGATGTTTTTGCCCTTTTTTGACAAAAACATATTGACAAATTTTATTTTTTGGTTATTTTTATTAAAAATAATCGTTGACAAATGATTAATGAAGAGTTAAAGCCTTCGCAAATTTATATGAAAACTTAAACTATGGGAGATCAAAAATTGACCGGAATAAGTGCTAAAGATAAGAGAGTATATTTAAAAGATTCTCAAACAATTAAAGATAAACTCCTCAATATTGATACTGTAATTTTTGACCTCGACGACCTTCTTTATTCCTTTACTTC
>CAYWTE010000057.1:0-7134 GCA_964461145.1 uncultured Lactobacillales bacterium
TTCGTTATGGAAGATGAGCACGGTGAAGATGAAAAAATTATTGCTGTTCCGGCAGATGATGTTGATCCTTATTATACCGATATTAGAGATATAACCGATTTGCCGCAACTTGATAAAGACCAAATTGAGCACTTCTTTTCTCATTATAAAGATATGGAAAAGGGTAAATGGGTTAAAGCTCTCGGTTGGGAAAATGCTCAAACGGCTAAAGAATTTATTAAAGATGCTATAAAAAGAGCAGGCTATTAAAGTATATTGACCTAAGATAGGTTTAGTGCTATTTGAAAAATATCAATTCTACAGTGATATTTATGAAAACAAGTACAGTTATAACTATTAATACTTTAAGAGCAGAAAGACTGGGTTTGCTCGTTAAGCTTTTAGCTAGGATAGAATTAGAAAATACCTGTTATAAATACGGGCTTAATTGTTTGTCAGAAAAAGCAGTTAAAGCTAGAAAGTGGAAGGTTTTTTTTGAATATAACCCTAGCGAAAAAGATTTGCAAGATGCCTTTAATGCAGAAGAATTAAAGCAAATTCTTCCTCAAAAAGGACTTGAGCTGCTTGAAAAAATTAAAAAAGAGCCTTTGTTTTATGAATTTAAATAAACGGCTCTTTTTTATGCTTTATCTTTAAAATCGCAATATTGATTAATAACGCACTCAGGGCATTTGGGCTTTTTTGCCGTGCAAACATAACGTCCGTGCAGTAATAATAAGTGATGGGCATCTTTTGCAAATTCAGGAGGAGTAAGTTTTAACAATTCTTCCTCCACTTCTAATAATTTTGCTGATTTTACTAAACCAATGCGATTGGAAATTCTGAAAATATGCGTATCAACAGGCATTGTCGGAAAACCTAGCGCTACATTTAAGAAAACGTTTGCAGACTTCCTGCCGACCCCGGGCAATTTTATTAAACTTTCAAAATCATGAGGAAGGATGCCGCTGAAATCTTTTATTAGAATTTTAGAAAGCTCAATGATATTTTTTGCTTTGGCGTTGAAAAGGCCGATGGTTTTTATGTGAGATTTTAAACCTTCTTCCCCTAAATCAAGCATTTCTTGAGGCGTTTTAACTTTAGAAAATAGAGCTTTTGTTGCTTTATTAACTCCTTTATCCGTTGATTGTGCTGATAAAATAATTGCGGTCATTAACGTAAACTCATTTATAAAATCTAGCTCGGATTTAGGGCTTTTAATCGTTTCGCTTAACGTTTTAAAAATATTAAAAATTTTTTCCTTGTTCATATTGAAATAGTCCCTTAAAACAAATATATATTACCAGCGAGGATAAAATAATGGAACATAAAAATCAAGATACTTGGTATGGAACTACAATTATAACTGTTAGAAAAGGCGAAAAAGTCGTTATCGCCGGAGATGGGCAGGTAACTTTGGGCAATACCGTTATCAAATCTACGGCTAAAAAAGTTAGAAGATTGGGGAGCAAGAGCGATATTATTGCAGGGTTTGCAGGAGCTACTGCTGATGCCTTCACTCTTTTTGAACGTTTGGAAGGAAAGCTTGAAAAACACTCAGGCAATTTAACTAGAGCCGCAGTTGAACTTGCTAAAGACTGGCGTACAGATAAATATTTGCGGCATCTCGAGGCTATGATGATAGTTGCTGATGCCGAACAAACATTCGTTATTACTGGAAACGGTGATGTTTTAGAGCCGGAAAACGGTCTTATCGGTATCGGGTCAGGCGGAAGTTATGCTCAAGCTGCAGCAAAAGCTTTATTTGATAATACCAAGCTTTCAGCTGCTGATATTGCTAAGAAAGCCTTAAATATCGCAGGAGATATTTGCATATACACCAATCATAATATTACACTGGAAGAGATATAATATGGATAATCATAAAGCCTTTTCTCCAAGAGAGATAGTTTCAGAGTTGGATAGGTTTATCATTGGACAAAATGAGGCTAAAAAAGCCGTAGCTATTGCGATGAGAAACAGATGGCGACGCTCACAACTGCCGGAAAATATTAAAGAAGAAGTACTGCCTAAAAATATTTTAATGGTTGGCCCGACAGGCGTTGGTAAAACTGAAATCGCAAGAAGGCTTGCTAAGCTTGCCGATGCGCCTTTTGTTAAAGTCGAGGCTACTAAGTTTACTGAGGTTGGGTATGTCGGCAGAGATGTTGACAGCATCATTAGAGATTTAATTGAAATTGCAATTTCTACAACCAGAAAAACTTTAAGGGAAAAAGTTAAGGCAAAAGCAGAAATTGCCGCAGAAGAAAGAGTTATTGACGCTTTGGTCGGAGCTGATTCTAAAGAAGAAACCAGAAAAAAATTCAAAGAAATGCTTCGAAGCGGCAAATTAGACGATAAAGAAATAGAAATAAAAGTTTTAGAAACTCCGCAAAATCCTTTTCAAGCTTTCGATATTCCGGGAATGCCGGGGGCGCAAATGGGAATGCTTAATTTAAGCGATATTTTAGGCAAAGGATTGGGGCAAAATTATAAATTCAAAAAAATGACGGTTAAGGATTCTTATGAGGTTTTAATAACTGAAGAATCCGATAAATTATTAGATGATGAAACCATAATTTTAGAGGCAAAGAAAAATACTGAAGAAAACGGAATAGTTTTTATTGATGAAATTGATAAAATTTGCGCCTCAGAGCATAGAAAAGGCGGTGATGTTTCAAGAGAAGGAGTGCAGAGGGATTTATTGCCGCTTTTAGAAGGAACAAGCATTGCAACAAAATATGGCACAATTAAAACTGACCATATTTTATTTATTGCATCAGGAGCTTTTCATTTAGCAAAACCTGCAGATTTGCTTCCTGAACTTCAAGGAAGGCTGCCGACAAGAGTTGAACTTAAGGCTTTATCTCAAGATGATTTTATTCGAATATTAAATGAGCCTGAGGCCAATCTCATTTTGCAATACAAAGAAATGATGAAAACGGAAGGTTTTGAACTTGAATTTGAAGATAATGCCATAAAAGAAATTGCTAAAATTTCCGTTGAAATTAATAATAGTGTTGAAAATATAGGGGCTAGAAGGCTGCAAACAGTTTTAGAAAAGCTGCTTGAAGATGTCAGCTTTTATGCAACGGAAAAAAATGGGCAAAAAGAACTTATAACCGCACAAATGGTTAGAGAAAAGGTTGGAACGTTGGCTGCTAATGCCGATTTGGCTAAATTTATTTTATAAAAGACCTTAGAGGCTTAAAAAAGAAAAGCGGCTAAATCTATTTTAATCCGTTATGCTTAAAGTGGACGTAATCTCTTCTATTATAAACGTTGTCAGAGTAATTTTTCGGGTTGTATAAAATTATGTTTGAGCCTTCGTTATCAAAGTCAAAAGGGACAAAAATTAAGTCTTTTAAGGCGTCTTTGATAGCTTCGTGCTTGGCTGGTTCAGCAAAAAACAGCATAAAACCACCGCCGCCGGCTCCTAATAATTTACCGCCATAAGCTCCTGATTTTAAACCTTTTTCGTAAATTTCATCAATAATGTTGCTGCTGATTTTAGAGGTTAATGAACGCTTTAATTGCCAAGAGGTATCCAGCATTTTACCAAAATCTCTTAAATCTTTAGTTTCATCAGATAAAATTTCTAAGGCGTCTTTGACCATACTTTGCATTTTATGAAGCTCAGATTCTTTTTTTTCTGCCGAAGTTTTAACTTGCTCAGAAGCAACATCGGAAGCATCTCTTGAAATACCGGTAAAAAACAGCAAAAAATGATTTTTTAACTCAATTTTTCTAGCTTTGGAAATTATTACCGGCTCAACGTTAAAAGAGCCGTCTTTATTAATTTTTATATGATTTAAGCCTCCGAAAGCGGCAGCTATTTGGTCTTGTATGCCGACATTTTCTTTTAAGACTTCTCGTTCAATAAAAACAGCCTCTTTGGCTAAATCTTCTTTGGATATCATCTTGCCTTGCATCGCTTTTAAGGCTTTTATCAGCCCTGTGGTAAATGAGGAGCTTGAGCCTAATCCGGAGCGGGCAGGAAGGTCTGATTGTGTGGTTATTTCCAAATCTTTGCCGCCTAAATTGTAGTGATTTAACACTCCTTTTATTGCAGGGTGTTTAATGTCATTAATATCGTTCACATATTCTAATATTTTCCAGACAATGCGGTATTTATATTCTTCATTAAAAGGCGGCATATAACGGCAAGAAATATAGCAATGATGATTTATTGCCGCAGATAAAACTTCACCGCCGTGCTTTTCATACCAAGTATGATAATCAGTGCCGCCGCCGAAAAACGAAACTCTGTAAGGGGTTTTTGATAGTATCATAATTATAAATCCTCTTTTATTTTCTTAATTTAAATAAATTTATCCCCTAATGTCAATAATCATAATTTTTGCGGCAGATAACTTGTAAAAAATGTTTGAAAAAGCAGCTTTTTTTGAGTAGCACTAAAGATATTATGAATTTAGAACAAACACAAATGCTTACAAAAACTCTGCTTTATGATTGGCACGTTAAAAATGGGGCAAAAATGGTTCCTTTTGCAGGGTTTATGATGCCTATTCAATATACTTCTCCTATAGAAGAGCATCAAAGGGTTAGAAATTCAGCAGGAATATTTGATATTGACCATATGGCACAATTTAAGGTTACAGGGGTAGATGCAGCTGAATTTTTAAATAAAACAGTGTCTGCGAATATTTTAGATTTAGAGCTTTTTCAGTCAAAATATGCCTTAATGTGTAATGAAAACGGTTTTGTGCTTGACGATTTGTTTATTTATAAATTAGCAGAAACAGAATTTATGATTGTGGCAAATGCCTCTAATCGGCAAAAAGATTTTAAGCATTTAGAGCAAAATATTAAAAATTATGATGCGCAAATAAGCGATATTTCTGATGATTTGTTTATGATTGCTCTACAAGGCCCTAAAGCTATTAATATTATAGATTTCTCAGATATTTTGAGATTTTACAGCAAATATATGGATATTTTCGGTGTTAAATGTTTGGTTGGCCGAACAGGCTATACTGGAGAAGATGGGGTCGAAATTTTTGTTCCTATAAATAATGCTTTAGAAATTTGGCAAAAATTAATCGAAAAAGGCGCAAAACCTATTGGTTTAGCGGCTCGGGATAGTCTTCGTTTTGAGCCTGGTTTTTCTCTTTATGGGCACGAACTTAGCCAAAGCGTTAATCCTTTAGAGGCAGGGCTTGCTTGGACTTGCGATTTTAATAAAGATTTTATCGGCAAAGATGCTTTTTATAACAAAGAAATAGAGCGAAAACTTGTTACGTTTGAAATGATAGATAAAGGCGTGGCCAGAGAAAATTATGAAATATTTGATGCTCAAAATAATAAAATCGGCTTTGTGGCTTCAGGAATGTATGCTCCAACGGTGGATAAGTTTGCAGGAAATGCTTTTGTTTGTTTAAATTATGCTAAAATAGATACAGAAATTTTTATAGATGTTAGAGGCAAGCTTAAAAAAGCAAAAATCGTTAAAAGACCACTTTATAAACCCGCTTATAAAAAACAGGAGAATTAAAATGAGCGAATACAGATTTTTAGAATCACACGAATGGGCAAAAAAAGAAGGAGATTTAATCGTTTGTGGAATCTCTGATTATGCACAAAAAGAGCTGGGGGATATTGTTTTTGTTGAAGTGCCGGAAGAAGATTCCGTTTATGATAAAGGAGATTCTTTTTGCTCTATCGAATCCGTTAAGGCTGCTAGTGATATTTATATGCCGGTGGCAGGAATTATTGTTGAGGTTAATGATGAGCTTGAAGATAATCCTGCGCTCATTAACGATGATGCTGAAGGCGAAGGCTGGATTTGCAAAATTAAGCCTGAAAATGATACCGATTTTGAAGAAATGCTAACTGAAGCCGAATACAAGGCTTTAATAGCAAAGGATTAATATAAAATGACGGCATTTATTCCTTTAACTGATGCCGATGAAACTCAAATGCTTGATGCTATCGGCGTTTTGAATGTAGAGGATTTATTTGCCGAAGTTCCTTTGGCAAAGCGCTTTCCTTTAATTGATTTACCTAAGGGTGTATCTGAGGCAGAAGCATTATCAGCGGCTAAAAAAATAGCAAAAAAAAACAAAACGGCAGATGATTATGAATGGTTTTTAGGAGCAGGAACTTATAATCACTATGTGCCAGCTGTCGTATCTGCTATTTTAAGCAGAGGCGAGTTTTTAACGGCTTATACTCCTTATCAGCCGGAGGTTTCTCAAGGGACCCTGCAGGCTATATTTGAATATCAAACAATGATGGCGGAAATTTTAGGAGTTGACGCAGTTAATGCTTCTCATTATGACGGAGCGACAGCTTTGGCTGAAGCTGCGGTTATGTGCGTCAGGCAGGCTAAAAATCCGCAAAAAGTGATACTTGATGAGTATATTAATCCTGATTATATAGAGGTACTTAAAACGTATTTATCAGGGTATGACGTTACTGTTGAAAAAGTTAATTTCCAAAACTTGAGAAAATCTTTAGATGAAAATGTGGCTTGTTATATTATGGCTTTCCCTGATTTTTTAGGGGAATTAATTAGTATTAAGTCTGCGGCAGAACAAGTAAGTGCATTTAAAATTCCGCTTATTGTTTCTGTTAATCCGATGGTGTTGGGGATATTTGAGGCTCCAGGAAAGCTTGGGGCAGATATTGTTGTTGGTGAAGGGCAAGTTTTTGGCTCAAATATGAATTTTGGCGGGCCGCATTTGGGAATTTTCGGAGTTAAGGGCAAGTTTTTGCGAAAAATGCCTGGGAGAATCGTCGGGCAAACTGTTGATAGTAATGGAAAAAAGGGCTGTGTTTTAACTTTAGCGGCAAGAGAGCAACATATCAGAAGAGAAAAAGCAACTTCTAATATTTGTTCTAATCAAGGTCTGCAAATGCTCGCTTGTGCTGTTTATTTATCGGCTATTGGAAAATCAGGCTTTAGAGAATTAGCAAAAACAAATTATAATAAAGCTCATTATGCAGCAGAACAAATTGCGATGATTAAAGGCTTTGAAATTAAAAACAAAGAGTTCTTTAATGAGTTTACAGTTCATTGCCCGATTTTAGCAGATAAAATCGTTCAATCCTTAAAACAAAAAGGAATTATGGCAGGGCTTGCTCTTTCTCAAAAATATCAAGGAAAAGAAAGAGATTTGCTCGTTTGTGTTA
>CAYWTE010000058.1:0-7076 GCA_964461145.1 uncultured Lactobacillales bacterium
ATTTTCTCATCAGGCACTTCAATTTCTATTGCATAATCAATATTATTATTTTTATTTCTAAACATTTCATCTAAAGCTTGAGCTTGAGGAACCGTTCTAGGAAATCCATCAAGAATAATTCCTTGCTCGCTTCCCATTTTATCGAGCTGTTCAGCAATTAAAGCTATTATAATATCATCAGAAACTAATCCGCCTGACTCAAGGATATCTTTAACTTTTAATCCTAAATCACTTTTTTGAGCAACCGCTGCTCTAAGTAAATCTCCTGTAGCAAGATGCCTCATATTTAACTCAGTGGCTAAACGAACAGCTTGAGTACCCTTACCCCCACCCGGAGGTCCCATTAAAACTATATTTTTATTAACCGACATTAAAATCTTCTCCCCTTTTTACTTTTTGCCAGTTGTGCTTTTTTAATCAAGCCTTCATATTGATGAGCAATAAGATGCGAGTGAACTTGTGTCATAAAATCCATTGAAACTTGCACAACAATCATCAAAGTTGTTCCACCTAAATAAAATGGAACAGCCAGTTTCGCAATTAAAATCTCAGGAAGAACACAAAGCGAAGTTAAATAAAATGCCCCTAAAACAACTAATCTTGTAATAACATAATCAAAATATTCCGCTGTGCTTTTCCCCGGACGAATTCCTGCAACAAAACCACCGTGTTTTTTCAAGTTTTCTGCCGTTTCTTCCGGATTAAACACGACTGAAGTGTAAAAGAAAGTAAAAAACAGTATAAGAGCTGAATAAGTTATAAGATACAAAGGCTTTCCGTGTCCTAAATAAGTGCTTATCGCATTAAGCCATTCATAATTTTGATTATTTGCCGAAAAATTAACAATAGTCATCGGGAAAAGCAGAATTGAACTGGCAAAAATAGGAGGAATAACTCCTGTCGGATTAATTTTAAGCGGCATATGAGAGCTTTCTCCACCAGTCATTTGCGTAGCGCTAACTTGTCTTTTAGGATATTGAATAATGACTCTTCTTTGAGCTCTTTCAACAAAAACTATTGTATATATTAAAAGCGCGGCAATAGCAATTAATGCGATTATAGTAAATGCTGAAAATTGTCCTACTCTGCCTAACTCTAATGTTCGGGCTATTGCAGAAGGAAGGCTGGCAATAATACCTATTGTAATAATTAAAGATGCCCCGTTACCAACGCCTCTAGCCGTAATTTGCTCCCCTAACCAAACAATAAACATTGTTCCCCCGACAAGCGAAATTATCGTCGTAAAAACAAAAAAAGTCCCAGGATTAAGCACTGCACTTTGCCCTGCGCTTCCAGTAAGTCCTTCAAGGCCGATTGCTATACCAAACCCTTGAACTACCGTAATAAGAACAGTTAAATATCTGGTATACTGCACTACTTTACGATGTCCTGATTCTCCTTCTTTTTTAAGCGATGCTAGAGAAGGTAGAATAGATTGAGCAAGCTGCATAATAATAGAAGCAGAAATATACGGCATAATGTTTAAGGCAAATATTGTCATACGCGACAAAGCTCCGCCTGAAAACATATCAAACATACCTAATATTCCGGCTTGTTGGCGAGAAAAAATATCATTAAGCACATAAGGATCAATCCCCGGAAGAGGAATATAAGTTCCTAATCTAAAAACAATCAAAGCCAAGACTGTAAACCAAAGTCTTTTCTTAAGATCCTCTGCTTTTGTAATTGCTGACATATTAATGCCGGCAGCCATTTTTTCTGCTAATGAAGCCATTATTATTTCCTATAACAAATAATCAAAAAAAAGAATTACTCTTTTTCAGTTTTTGCCGGCTTATCAATAACGATAGACCCGCCTACTTTTTCTATAATTTCACGAGCTTTAGCGGAAACTCCATAAACTTTTAAATTAATTTTAGCCTTCAAGTTCCCCATACTTAAAACTTTAACCCCGTCTTTACAATTTCTAATTAACCCTACTTTTTTAAGTGTTTCAAGATTAATTTCATCTGTCGCATTTAATAAGCCTGAATCAATTGCTTGTTGAATAGCATCAAGATTGATTCCTTGAATATCAAGAGCAAATTTTTCGTTATTAAAACCTCTTTTTGGCAGCCTTCTGTATATTGGCATTTGTCCGCCTTCAAAACCTGATAGAGCGACACCTGTTCTGGAACCTTGACCTTTATTACCTCTTCCGCAAGTTTTACCTTTGCCGGAACCGATACCTCTGCCAACTCTCATTCTGCCTTTTCTGGCACCATCATTATCTTTTATTTCATTTAGTTTCATTTTTTTTATTCCTTAAAAAATTTCAAAGCAAGAGATTTTAGTCAATTACTTGGACTAAATGCTTAACTTTTGCAATCATACCTCTAACGGCTGGAGTATCTTCAAGTTCACGTATTTTACCGATTCTACCCAAGCCTAAACCTGTTAATGTTGCTCTTTGATCTTGAGGACGACCTATAAGTGAGCCTGTTTGTTTAACAGTTACTGTTTTTTTTGCCTTAGACATTATCTTTCTCCTCAACTTTATCAGCAGCTATACTATCTCTGCCGGCAACGATTTCGCCAACTTTTTTATTTCTTTTAGCAGCAATCATTCTTGGTGATTTCATTTTTTTCAAAGCTTCAAAAGTAGCTCTAATCATATTATAAGGATTTTGAGTTCCTATTGATTTTGAAACCACGTCTTGAACACCTAAAGTTTCGAAAACCGCACGCATAGGCCCACCGGCAATAATACCAGTACCTGCAGGAGCTGTACGCAGACAAACGTGGCCTGCTCCATAATTAGCTTCTACATCGTGATGCAGAGTTCTTCCCTCTCTCAAAGGAACTCTTATCATATTTTTCTTAGCTTCATCAGTAGCTTTTTTAACAGCATCAGGAACTTCTTTGGCTTTACCTGAACCGCAACCAACTCTACCTTTTTGATCGCCAACGACTACTAATGCAGCGAAAGCAAATCTTCTGCCGCCCTTAACCACTTTTGCAACACGATTGATATAGACTAATTTATCTACTAATTCTTCGCCGCCGCTTACTTTTTTTGTTTTAGCCATTATTTATCTCCTTAATTAGAACTTTAATCCGCCTTCTCTTGCACCATCGGCAACGGCTTTAACTCTTCCATGGAACAGATATCCTCCTCTATCGAAGACTACATTTTCTATTCCTGCGGCTTTTGCTCGTAAAGCAATCAGCTTTCCAATTTCTAACGCTGCAGCGATATTAGCAGTTTTTGAGAGTTTTTCTCTCATTTCTTTTTCAAGTGAAGATGCTGCGGTAATAGTCTTGCCGCAAGTATCATCAATGATTTGAGCATATATATGCTGACCTGATCTGAATACCGAAAGCCTAGGATATTTACTTTTTGCATTTACTGCGGCTATCTTGGCTCTAACTCTACGTCTGCGGCGTTCAAATAATTCTAATCCGGTTGTCATTTTATTTTCCTCTTAATTATTTCTTTTTACCTTCTTTGCGAATAATATTCTCGCCTTTATATCTTATTCCCTTACCTTTATAAGGTTCTGGTTTACGATATTTTCTAATTTCTGCAGCAACTTGACCGACTAATTGTTTATCAATGCCGCTGATTTCAATTTCATTAGGCGAAGGACATTTTGCAGAGATTCCTTCTGGTAATTTATATTCTACATCGTGACTAAATCCTAAAGCTAACTTTAAAGCTTTACCTGTAGCTTGAACTTTATATCCGACACCTTGTATTTCAAGATTTTTTGTAAAACCTTCATTAACGCCCTTAACAAGATTATTAATTCTAGCTCTAGTAGTTCCCCACAAAGCTCTAGCCATTTTATCTTCTTTTATAGGACTAACAAAAATTTTCCCATCATCTAATTTTACATTAACATTTGCAGTATCATAATTAAAAGTAAGTTCGCCAAGTTTACCTTTTGCTTTAACATTACCTTCATTTACATCAACAGTAACTCCGGAAGGAATAGCTATTGGATATTTACCTACTCTAGACATAACGACCCCTTTCCTTAGAATACTTTACAAATAACTTCACCGCCTACATTAGCTTTGCGAGCTTCGTGATCGCTCATAACGCCTTTTGAAGTAGACAATATTGAAATACCTAAACCATTGTATACCTTAGGCAATCTTTCAACGCCTGCATATACTCTACGCCCTGGTTTAGAAACTCTATAAACCTCAGAAATTACCGGTTGACCTTCATAATACTTAAGTTCAATAATAATTTCATCAATACCTTTTCTAATATTAATTCTTTCGAATCCCTTTATAAATCCTTCTTTTTTAAGAACTTCAAGGACACTTTCTCTTAATTTAGAGGCTGGTGTTTTAACTTTACTTTTGAAAGCAGATTGCCCGTTTCTAATACGAGTGAGCATATCGCCTATTGGATCATTTAAAGCCATATTTCTCTTCTCCTATTACCAACTAGACTTAACCATACCGGGAATTTTACCATCGGAGGCAAGTTCCCTAAGTTTAACACGACACATATTGAACTTACGATAATAAGCTCTTGGTCTCCCTGTAATTTCGCACCTATTTCTCAATCTTGTTTTTGAGCTATTACGAGGCAGTTCGGATAACTTAAGAACTGCTTTAAATCTTTCTTCAGGAGCGACTTCCTTATCATTAATGATTTCTTTAAGAGCTGCACGTCTATTAGCAAATTTTTTCACTAATCTTTCGTTTCTTTTATTCCGCTCTATCATACTTACTTTTGCCATATCAAATCTCCATATATTACTTTTTAAACGGCATATCAAAGCATTCGAGTAAAGATTTTGCTTCTTTATCGGTCTTTGCGGATGTACAAATTATGATATCCATACCTCTAATTTTTTCGACTTTATCGTAATCGATTTCGGGGAAAATAATTTGTTCTTTAATTCCGAAAGCGAAATTTCCTCGACCATCGAAATTTTTCCCGTTAATTCCACGAAAATCTCTAATACGAGGCATAGCAATATTAACCAGACGATCTAAAAATTCGTACATAATATTATCTCTAAGAGTAACCTTACATCCGATAGGCATACCTTCACGTAATTTAAAAGTAGCTGCTGATTTTTTTGCCTTTGTAATTATAGGTTTTTGGCCGGCAATAATGGTCATTTCATTAACTGCTGACTGAAGTTTTTTCTTATCTTGAGTAGCTTCACCAACACCCATATTAATTACGATTTTTTCGATTTTAGGTATCTCTAAATCATTTTTATATGAGAATTCTTTTTTAAGATTAGCTTTCACTACTTTTTCATAATGATCTTTAAGTCTTGCTGACATATGAGAATCCTCCGTTAAATATCAATAACGTCGCCGGAACGTTTAGCAAAACGGACTTTTTTACCGTCTTGAAACTTAAACCCGACACGAGTAGGTTTGCCGTCTTTAGGATCAACGATAGCCACGTTAGATACATCAATCGGCATTTCCTTATTAACGATTCCCCCAGGATTGCCTTGAGAAGGTTTTTGATGCCTTTTAGCAACATTAACTCCTTGGAGAACAACTTTATTGACGGAAGGCATAGCTTTAATTACTTCTGCAGTTCTGCCCTTATCTTTTCCGGTTAAAACTATAACCTTATCGCCTTTTTTAATTTTTTGCATTGGTTATAGCACCTCCGGGGCGAGAGAAATAATTTTCATATATCCTTTAGAACGTAACTCTCTGGTTACAGGCCCAAATATACGGGTTCCGATAGGTTCGCCGTCTTTAGCAATAAGCACTGCTGCATTCGAATCGAATCGAATAGCGCTACCGTCAGGTCTTCTAATTTCTTTTGCAGTGCGAACTATCACGGCTCTATGCACGTCGCCTTTTTTGACTTTACCTCTAGGAATAGCTTCTTTAATAGAAACCACGATAACGTCACCGACATCGGCATGCATTCTTTTAGAACCGCCAAGAACCTTGATGCACTGCACTAAGCGGGCACCGGAATTGTCGGCGACTGCTAAGTTGGTTTGCATCTGAATCATTTGGTTTTCCTTTCTTAAAAATTAAACAAAATACATATTTTTTTCAAATAATCAACAATTATTTTTCATCAGCGTCGATGATTACTTCCCAAGTTTTATTTTTGGAAATAGGTTTACATTCTATAATACGAACTGTATCACCGATTTTGAATTGATTATTTTCATCGTGAGCTGAATATTTCTTACTTTTAGTAATAAATTTTTTAAACAATGGATGCATAACGCGGCGCTCTACCTTAACCACGATTGTTTTATCCATTTTATCGCTAACAACTACACCTTGTAATATACGCCTAGGCATTTACTTAACTCCTTTTTTAGCTTGAACTGCAGCAAATATGCGGCTTTTTTTGGTATCGTTTGACCTTTGAGACAAAAGAGTTTTAATTTTTGCCACATCTTTTCTTAAACTGCCGATTTTAGCTGTATTTGTTAACTGACCGCCTGCTTGCTGAAATCTCATATTAAGCTGCTCTTTTTTGATAGAAAGCAATAAAGATTTCAATTCATCATCAGACTTAGATTTAAGTTCATCTACTTTAGTCATATTATTACTCCTGCTCTATTTGTCTTGATACTAATTTAGTTTTAACGGGCAATTTTGCAGCAGCGAGTTCGAAAGCTCTTTTAGCAATAACTTCATTAACACCGTCAATTTCAAACATAATCCTGCCCGGTTTAACTCTGCAAATCCAGAATTCAGGATTACCCTTACCTTTACCCTGACGAACTTCGGCAGGTTTTTTAGAAACAGGCACATCAGGAAATACTCTAATCCATACTCTGCCTGCTCTTTTCATATGTCTAGTCATAGCTCTACGAGCTGCTTCGATTTGACGAGCAGTAACCCTTTCCGGAGATAGAGCCTTAAGACCGAAGGAGCCGAAATTAAGCTCAGTACCGCCTTTAGCGTTTCCGTGAATACGGCCTTTATGAGCTTTTCTATATTTTGTTCTTTTTGGTTGAAGCATTTTTTAAACCCTCTTATCTCATTTCGGTAATTTTTCTATCATGGGCTTGAGGATCGTGTTCTTTAATTTCACCTTTAAAAACCCAAACTTTAATACCAATTGCTCCGTAAGTAGTTCTAGCGGTTGCAATTCCGTAATCTATATCAGC
>CAYWTE010000059.1:0-7047 GCA_964461145.1 uncultured Lactobacillales bacterium
CCAGCACCTCAAGTTCGGTATATTTATAATTTAAGCGGAGAAGCTTTTAACAAAGCATTAGGGCAGTCTAACGAACTTTCAAAAGACGGGCAAGAATATCTTATTCCCGGGTTTACCAAAGGCAAAGTTGCCAACAAAGTAAATATAATCGAAAAGGTATATGAATTAGAAGATGGCAGCAAATGTATTTTTGCAGATACAATAGAATATCATTTTGGCTATCCTGTAATAGAAGTATATGTTATTGCTGATTATGCCAAAAAAAGCTGTCAGCGCAAGTGGATACTAAGGCACGAAGTTGGTCACATTAAAATTTATAAAAAGACTCTTTTAGAAGCGAAAGAAGCCGTTACCAAAAAAGCCTTGGCCGCAGCAGGAAAAATAAAGCCAATCAAGATAAAGAATGATGAAGAATTAACCCCGCAATTACAAAATATGCAAAATTTATTTTTACAGGAGATGCAGCCTTTTGTGGTTAAATACGAGCAAGTTTTAAAAGATAGAAACTTAGGATACGATAGCGAAGATACGTATGGCGATTTAGCAGAAAAATGTGAAAGTTGGTAATAAAGAGATGATAAAGAAAATAATATTCTGTTTAAGTATTTTTTTAATTTTAATAAATAATACAGAGGCAACAACGTTAGAAGAAGCCAAAAAAGAATGTTTAAATTCTGTCTTAAAGCCAAGTATTAATTTTAAGGAAGTAAGAGGAAACACATATTATAACAACAAAGAATCATCTGAAAAATTAACACAAATGGTCGCAGATATATTAAGTGATAATCATAAAGCAAGAGGATTGACAACATCGAAAATAGGATACAAAACGCAAGTTAACGTTAACATAGTCAAATATAATCATTTAAAATACGCTTGCGTTTTACTTAAAAATGTAGATTACACCATCGGCTATAACAATATAATAGTATATATAGCAAATAAATATCGACCAAAGAGCTGTGAATACAAAGCAGTACTAGATCATGAAAATAAACACGTAGAAATAACAAAAAATTCTTTTGAATATTATTTGCCGTTTATAAAGAAGAAGGCAGAGGAAGCTGCAAAAACCATAAAGCCATATTTTGTAAGCTCAGATAAGGCAAAAGAAACCTTAAACGAAATTAATGATAAAATAACAGCTTACATCAGGCCTACTTGGGAATTTGGGATAAAAGAAAGAGATAAAAAGAACGCAGAATTAGACTCTCCGCAAAGTTATTCCTATACGGAAAAATTATGTCCTAATTGGTAAAAATAAATAAAATAAAAGTTGCTAAAGCCTTTAATATCTAGTAAATAATATAGAATGATGAAAGAATTATCGCCATATGCAATTTTAGATGAAAAAAGCCAAGGAAGATTTTATAAAGAGCCTGAAGCGACTGATAGAAGCCCTTTCCAAAGGGATAGGGATAGAATAATTCACTCAAGCGCTTTCAGAAGGTTAAAATCAAAAACACAAGTATTCATATATCACGAAGGCGAAGACTATCGCACAAGATTAACGCATAGCTTAGAAGTATCACAAATAGCAAGGTCAATTGCCAGAACGCTTGGTTTAAATGAAGATTTAACCGACGCCATAGCACTTGCGCACGATTTAGGTCACGCACCTTTCGGACACGCAGGAGAAGAGATTTTGCAAGAGAAAATGAATAATTACGGAGGATTTTCTCATAACGAACAGTCTTTTAGAGTTGTTACGAGTTTAGAGCAAAAATATGCTGAATTTGATGGCTTAAACTTAACTTTTGAAACCTTAGAAGGTCTAGTCAAGCATCAAGGCAAAGCGGGCAGCAAATTATCGGAAGATATTTTATATTATAACAATCAAAAGAGTTTTGAGCTTAATAAATATGCTTCATTAGAAGCACAAGTTGCAGGAATATCGGACGACATAGCATATGACAATCACGATATACAAGACGGAGTAAAAGCAGGATTACTTAATTTAGAAGAATTAATCAAAGTCCCTTTAGTAGGTGAAGCTTTAATGGAAGTAAAAAGCAAATATAAAGATTTAGTAATTCCAAGACTAATTCACGAAACAGTAAGAAGAATAATAGATAAGATGGTAAAAGACTTAGTTTTAGAAACTAAATCAAGAATAAAAGAAAATAATATAAAAACGGCTCAAGATGTGAGGGATTTAAGCCTGCAGCTGGTATCTTTTTCTCCTGAAATAAAAGAAAAAATAACAAAACTTAAAGAATTTTTATTTGAAAAGATGTATAGGCATTACGAAGTAATGAGAATGACTCATAAAGCAAAGAAATCATTAGGGGAATTATTTGATTTATTTTTTTCATATCCTGAACTTTTGCCGGAAGAATTAAGACAGCTTATAAAAAACAGCAAAGGGAATGAGGCAAAAAAAGCAAGGATAGTATGTGATTACATCTCAAGTATGACCGACCCGTATTTTATAGAAGAATACACGAAACTTTTTGACGTAAAGGTAAGACCATAATGAACTATTTTAATCAAATAAGAGCAATAATAATAAAAAATATAGAAGAATTAAAAGCCGGTATAAATAGTGAGAAGGTATCAGTAGAATCGCCCAAAGAATCAAGTTATGGTGATATATCAACTAATGCGGCAATGGTTTTAGCTCCGCAATTTGGTAGAAAGCCAAAAGATTTAGCAGAAGAAATAAAAAGCAAGCTTGAAAAAGAAGAAATATTTAAAAGCGTAGAAATAGCAGGCCCAGGGTTTATAAACATAAGGTTTTCAAATAACTTTTGGCATCAAAGATTAAAGGAAATTTTAGAACGGGGTGAAAGATATGGAGATTCAACCTTAGGCAATAATGAAAAAATAAATGTTGAATATATTTCTGCTAACCCAACAGGGCCGATGCACGTAGGGCATAGCAGAGGGGCTGTATTCGGAGATGCGCTAGCCAATCTTTTAAAGAAGGCAGGTTTTTCTGTAACCAAAGAGTTTTACATTAATGATGCTGGCGGACAGATAAAAAAATTATCACGCTCGGCATATTTAAGGTATAAACAAGCATTAGGTGAGCAAATAGGTCAAATTCCTGAAGGTTTATATCCTGGGGAATATTTAATCCCTGTCGGGCAAAAAGCGGCAGAAGAATTTGGGATTAAATATTTAAATAAGCCGGAAGAAGAATGGCTTGAAATTTTCAGAGCTTTTGTTGTTGAAGAGATGATGAAAGGCATAAAAGAAGATTTAAAAATGCTAGGTATAAATTTTGATATCTTTACTTCAGAAAAAGAATTAATAGACAGCGGCATAACAGAAGAAATGATATCTAAAATGCAAAAAGACGGGCTTTTATATACCGGAATTTTAGAGCCGCCTAAAGGCACAAAAGCAGAAGATTGGGAAGAAAGGGAACAACTTTTATTCAAAGCAACGGCTTTTGGCGATGATATAGACAGAGCTTTAAAAAAAGCTGATGGCTCTAACACTTATTTTTGTTCAGACATAGCCTATCATTATAATAAATTCAACCGCGGCTTTAAAAAGATGATAAATGTTTGGGGGGCTGACCACGGAGGATACGTTAAAAGAATAGTTGCAGCCGTAAGCGCAGTTACCGGAGGTGAAGGCAAGGTCAACGTTAAAATCTGCCAAATAGTAAATTTTTTAGATAATGGCGAGCCGTTTAAGATGTCCAAAAGGGCAGGAACATTTGTAACGGTTAGAGATGTAATAGAAAAAGCCGGAGCAGATGTTATGCGTTTTATAATGCTAACAAGGAAGAATGAGGCAGGACTTGACTTTGATTTTACCAAAGTTTTAGAGCAGAGCAAAGATAATCCAGTTTTTTATGTGCATTATGCGAACGCAAGGTGCTGTTCGGTTTTAAGGCACGCAAAAGAGCTGTTTAAAGAGGATTTAGACTTAAAAAAAGCTAATTTAAGCTTATTAAACGATGAGGCAGAATTAGCCTTAATAAAGTTTATGGCAGAATATCCCAGAACAATTGAAACGGCAGCATTAATGGAAGAACCACATCGTCTGGCTTATTTTTTGCAAGAATTAGCCTCACTTTTCCACACCCTATGGAATAAAGGAAAAGAAGATAACGCTATGCGTTTTTTAGATGAAAATAACATTGAAATAAGTTATGCTAGAATTGCATTAATAAATGCAGTATCATTAATAATCAGAAATGCATTAAATGTATTTGGAATAAAAGCTCTTGAGGAGATGTAATATATGAACGAAGAAAGAGATGACGGCAATATAGATAAGATATTGAGGGACTTAGAACATAAAGTTGACGAGCAAGTCAGCACTATTAGTAATTCTGAGAGAGATAAAAAAGCAGGTATATTTATAGGAACTATAGTAGGGGTTGTTATAGCGGTAATTTTGATATGCTTTTTGTTCAGCTATGGCAAACCTAAAGAAGAAGAAAAAAATATTCCGACGATACAGGCAAGTGATACAGATGTAAAAATTAAGCCAAAAGAAGAAGGCGGAATGCAAATTCCTGATTTAGACAAGAAAATTTATAATAAAATAGGCACGGAACCTCCTATTGAGAATTTTGAAAAACTATTACCTTCAGAAGAAACTCCTAAAGCTCCAGAAGTAGCCATTCCTCCGGCATCAAAAGGGATAGAAGAGGTAGAAAAGGAAATTTCAGCTCCTCAAGTATCATCAATACCTACAGATGCAGAAAAACCGGCAATTAAAGAAGAAATAGAAAAAACGGCTATTTCTGATTCTGCTCTGACAACAGAAGGAACGGTTCTTCCTATTAAAGAAGCTGAAAGTTTATCTATTCCAATAGTTTCTAAGCAAGAAAATATCGAATCAACGACACCTGCATCGACACCTTCTGTAGCAATTAATAAAGATGTAAATGTAAAAAAAGAATGGGAAATTCAGCTTTTATCGTTAAGCTCTAAGCAAGATGCTGAAAAAGCATTAAATAACATAAAGACAAAATATGCCTCAACGGTAAACAGCGGGGAATTATATATAGAACCTACGGATTTAGGCGCAAAAGGTTTTTATTATCGTTTAAAATTAGGGATTTATACGGAAGAACAAGCCAGAAAAATATGCGAAGAATTAAAGCAAAAAGGTCAAACTTGTTTAGTTGTAAAAAAGAAATAGGCCGAGCAAAAAATGTCAACTTCGACAATAAACAGCCTTAGTCTTATCTTGCCGCTACTGATTTCTGTTATTTTGCACGAATTAGCGCACGGCTTTACGGCGAAATTATTAGGCGACGATACAGCAAAAAAATATGGAAGGTTAACATTAAACCCGATAGCCCATATCGACCCTTTTGGAACATTGATAATTCCGTTTTTTTTATACATAGCAGGCTCACCGATATTATTTGGCTGGGCAAAGCCGATGCCGGTTGATTTTTCTAAAATGAAATTTAAATTTTCAATGGCATTAGTATGCATTGCCGGCCCTTTATTAAACCTTATATTAGCTATTATAGCGGTTTATTTTATAATGTTTGGCAATATGGTTCCGGACAATGCTTGGCGGAATTTTTATGTTTTCAGTTTAGTTAATATGATTCACATTAATTTGGTTTTAATGTTTTTTAATTTAATACCGATACCGCCGCTTGACGGTTCAAGAATTTTATATAACTTTCTTCCGAGTAAAATAGGGGATAAATATTTTCAATTAGAAAAATATGGTTTTGGAATATTATTTTTATTAATATTTTTAATGCCGTTATTAGGAGCCGATATTTTTGGCATATATTTAAATCATAGCGTAATGTATACCAAAGAAATTTTGATTAATTTTTTTAATAGTTAGCAATAAGGAGAAAAAAAATGTTTCCCGGAGCAATGGAATGGGTAATAATAGTATTAGTAATAATATTGCTTTTTGGCGCAAAAAGAATCCCTGATTTAGCAAAAAATTTAGGCAAAGGATTAGGAGCATTTAAGGAAGGGTTAAAAGAAGGGGATAAAGAAGCTCAAAAAAAAGAAGAAAAAAAAGAAAAATCTCCTAAAAGCACAAAAAAACCACCAGTAAAAAAGAAAAATTTTTCAGCAAAAAAGAAAAGCAGCCCTGCTAAAGCTGCTCCAAAAAAGAGTAAAAGCAAAACCAAGCAAGGAGAATAATGTTTAATATTAGTTGGTTTGAATTATTAGTTATAATCATAATTTCTTTTGTAGTTTTAGACGTAAAAGACTTGCCTCTTATTATGAAAAAAATCGGTAAATTTATTCATAAAATCAAAGTTTATTCTCAAAATTTTACCGAATTATTAGAAACGGAAAAGGAGGATTTTTTTGAAGAAATCAAAGAAGATTCTTTAACCGCAAAGAAAAATAAAAGTACAAAAAAGGGGCTAAAATAAACAAGCCCCTTTAAGTTTTATATCTGTTAATTTTATAAAGTTTTAGCTATTTCCACTGCGACATCTGACATACGAATAGAAAAGCCCCATTCATTATCATACCAGCTTAATATTCTGGCAAAATTACCGTCTATAACTTTTGTGCCGTTAGCATCTAAAGTAGAGCTTCTTGGGCAGTGATTAAAGTCCATAGAAACGAGAGGTAATTCATTAAAGCCTAAAATACCTTTAAGCTCACCTAAGGAAGCTTTTTTCATAGCGGCATTAATTTCTTCAGCTGTAGCATTTTTTTCAAGCTCACATTTAAAGTCGACTAAAGAAACGTTAGGAGTAGGAACTCTGATAGCAGAACCGGTAAGCTTTCCGTTTAACACAGGAAGAACAAGCCCCACAGCTTTAGCAGCGCCTGTTGATGTGGGAATCATTGAAAGAGCGCCGGCTCTAGCCCTGTATTTATCTTTAGGGTGCAGAGTATCGACTAATTTCTGATCGCCCGTATAAGAGTGAATAGTAGTCATATAGCCTCGCTTAATGCCGAAGTTTTCTTGCAGAACTTTAGCAACAGGAGCCAGACAGTTAGTAGTACAAGAAGCATTTGATAGAATTAAATGTTCTTTTTTAATTTCTTTATGATTAACGCCGTAAACAACGGTTAAATCTGCCCCGTCAGAAGGAGCGGAAACAAGAACTCTTTTAGCTCCGGCTTCTAAGTGAAC
>CAYWTE010000060.1:0-6939 GCA_964461145.1 uncultured Lactobacillales bacterium
GATGTTTCCGCCGCTGCAAACATTGCTGAAAATATTATCAAAATCAATACTAATATTAATGAAATTATCATTTATAATAACTCTTTTAAATCATCTATTTTTATTTTATGTACGACGCCTTTGCCTATACTTTTTAATAAAATTAAGTTTAAGATATCTTTATTCATCTTTTTATCGTGGCAAATAACGCTCATTATTTCATCATTGGTGAAGCTTTGGTTTATTTTAGGTTCAAATTCTATATCTTTAAAATGTTCTTTGATTCTTTTTAGCGTTTTTTCATTGCATAATTTTAATTTATAAGATATTTCCGCCGCTTTAACTAAGCCTAAGGCTAAAGCTTCCCCGTGCAATAAAGCATAATCAGTTAAAACTTCATAAGCGTGTCCAAATGAATGTCCTAAATTTAATAAGGCTCTTATGCCTTTGGTTTCCTTTTCATCTTTTTTTACTATCTTGGATTTACAGCTTATACTTTTATATACCGCATATTCTAATGCTTTTTCATTTTTATTTATTATTTTTGGTGCGTTATCACAACAAAAGTCAAAAAAATCAGAATCCATTATGAGCCCGTATTTTATAACTTCCGCATAACCGTTTAACATTTGTCTTTTAGGCAGTGTTTTTAATAACGATAAGTCTATAAATACTCCTGAAGGACGATAAAAAGAGCCTATTAAATTTTTGCCGTAACTCGTATTAACCCCTGTTTTGCCCCCTACGGAACTATCTACTTGCGATAAAAGCGTTGTCGGAATTTGAATATAATCAACCCCGCGTAAGATTATAGAGGCAGCAAAGCCTGCCATATCACCTATTACTCCGCCGCCAAAAGCTATTATCAGTGATTTGCGGTCTATTAAATTTAGCAAAAAAAATTCTATTATTTCCGTTAAATGCGCAACACTCTTTGAATGCTCTCCGTTTGGGATTATCTTTGTGAATACTTTGTTTCCTTTTAAGGCTTCATTTAGTTTGCTTAAGTGTAAATCTGCAACCAAGTCGTCTGTTAAAATATATATTTTACTATATTCTTGTTTTTTTATAAAATGCGGCAGTTCTTGCAAAATATCGCAACCTATTAATATATTATATCCTTCTAATTTAACTTTTTTCATCTTTATTCCTCTTTTAATATTTCTTTTATCTTATCAATAACTCTTGTTAATGTTTTTTCTACGCTCTCGTTTATGCTGTCTATAACTATATCGGCACTGCTATAAATCGGATAACGATTTTGTATTAATTCTGATAATTTTTCTTTGATATCAACGTTGTTTAATAATGGTCGATGCGTTCGGCCTTGCGTTCGAAAAATTAATGTTTCTAAATCTGCTTTGAGCCATATCGTTATTGCTTTGTCTTTTGCGTATTCCCTTATTTCATCTATAATGAACGTCCCTCCGCCGGTTGCAATGATGCAAGGAGGCATATCAAGCAGTTTTTTGGCAACAAGTTTTTCCGTTTCTCTATATTTTTCTTCCCCGAAAAATTCAAAAAATTCGGCTACTGTGCACCCTGCAGCTTTTTCAACCTCTAAATCACAATCAAAAAAATGCAGCCCTAATCTTTTTGCCACTCTTTTGCCAATACTAGTTTTGCCGGAACCCATCAGTCCAACAAACATTATGCTTTTTTGTATTTTCTGCTTTTTCATTTTATTTTAATATAAATCATTATAATTTTTCTTGAAACATTTTCTAAAATAGATTAACAAATATTTATGAGAAGAAAAAAAGAAATATTCGATTATAAATTTTTAGCATCAATCCTCGTTATCGGGTTTGTTTTGTTTTTGCTGTTTATTGCTTTGTGGAACCCTCAAAAACCTTCTCAAAATATTTCTGCTCAAGTACCTAAAGCCGCTTATTCTAAATAAACATCTTTTAATAAATTAACCGCTAAATAATCTGCAAAAAGCAGGCCTTTTTCCGTTGGCTTGATATTATTACCATCATCAGATACGGTTAACATATTTTGCTTTATAAATCTTTTTAGTTTCGATTCGCTGATTATATCTTTTAACTCTAAATCGCTTTGTAATTTGAAAATATCGCTGAATATTCCTTCATCCGTTCTTAAGCCTAATAATAAAAGCTCTTCTCCCCTTTCATAACTGCTTATTACCTGCGAATCGTTGAATTTTGGGGAATTTTTAACCCAAATATATGGTGCTTTTTCTTCTTGAACAGCATATATTTTTCCATCTCGCTTTATTCTTGAATGCGCTCCTGAGCCTATTCCTAAATAATCAAAGCCGCGCCAATATGTTTGATTGTGAAGCCCTTTATATCCTTGTTTTGCATAATTTGAAACTTCGTATTGCTCTAATCCTTTTTTACCTAATTTTTCTTTTATTAAATGATACATTTTTAAAAATCTAGCATCTTTTACTTTCGGAACTTTTTGCTTGTAAAAAGGCGTGCCTTGTTCAATGGTTAAAACATAAAAGGAGATATGCGGAAGGTTAAATTTTAATATTTTTTCCAATTCCTCATCTAAATCTATGACCTTTTGTTTAGGACGGCCGAAAATTAAATCTACAGATACGTTATCAAAAAAATCCTTGGCTGCTTCTATCGTTTGTTTTGCTTTTTCTGCATTATGTATTCTGCCTAAAAAGATTAAATCTTCGTCATTTAAGGCCTGAACCCCTATCGATAATCTATTAATACCCGCAGATTTTAAAGCTTTTATCTTATTAAAAGTTAAGCTTTCTGGATTGCCTTCTAACGTTATTTCCGGATTTCCCAGCTTAAATAAAGATGCTGTATGTTCCAAAATCGCATTGATAAAATTAGGCGGAATTAACGATGGTGTCCCCCCTCCAAAATATATTGAAGTTACTGTTTTATCCCCTAATTCTTTTGCATAATATTCTAAGTCGCTTAAATATTTATCTATAAACGGTTCGATATTCGTATTTCCGATTGCATAACTATTAAAAGCGCAGTATTCGCATTTTCTCTCGCAAAACGGGAAGTGAAAATATAGCCCGAACAGTTCCCTCATCTGCTTTTAAGCCTGTTCTTTATCGGTTATAATTACGATTTTCCCGTCTCTAACGCCAACTGTAACGTCCCCGCCTTTAGTTAAGCTGCCAAAAAGCAGTTCCTCTGAAAGCGGCTTTTTGATGTATTCTTGAATAACACGAGAAAGAGGTCTTGCCCCGTTGTTAGCATCAAAGCCTTGTTTAGCTATAAGTTCCCTTGCATCTTTTGTTGTCTTAATGGAAACTTTTTTATCCTTTAATTTTAATGATAATTCGTGCATAAATTTATCCACTACTTTTTCAATTATCTTCTCCCCTAAAGACTTAAACGGAATTATGGCATCAAGCCGATTTCTAAATTCGGGCGAAAAAAGCTTTTCTATTGCTTCTTTATCTTCACCTTCTCTTTTATCTTTGAAAAAACCTAAAGGCGGTTTTGATAAATCAACTGCGCCTGCGTTGGTTGTCATTATTAATATAACATTAGAAAAATCTACCGTTTTGCCGTTGCTATCGGTTAATCTGCCGTAATCCATAACTTGTAGTAAAATACTGTATAAATCAGGATGTGCTTTTTCTAATTCATCAAGAAGTAAAACACAGTGCGGGGTTTGGTCTATCGTATCCGTTAGTAACCCGCCTTGCTCAAAGCCAACATAGCCGGGAGGAGTGCCTATTAATCTTGAAACAGAATGCTTTTCCATATATTCGGACATATCAAACCTTTTTAAATCTACCCCTAAAGATAAAGCTAACTGTTTTGCCACTTCCGTTTTGCCGACACCTGTAGGGCCTGAGAATAAATAACAGCCTATCGGTTTGCCTTCTTCCCGCAAGCCTGAGCGGGCAAGCTTTATTTGCGAACAAAGAATATCTATTGCTTCTTCTTGTCCGAATACGGATTTTTTTAAGCTTTTTTCTATGTTCTTTAGCAAATCTTTTTCTTCTTTTGTTACGCTTGATGCCGGAATTCTGGCAATTCTTGCAACTGTATGCTCAATATCTTTTATGGAAATTATTAAACTTCCTTTTGAGCTTTTTGAATTTAATTTTTTCTTTGAACCGGCTTCGTCTATAACATCGATAGCTTTGTCAGGTAATTTGCCTTCATTAATGTGCCTTTTTGCAAGAAGTGCCGCCGAATACAAAACTTCTTCCGAATACTTAACTCCGTGATGCTTTTCATAAAAAGACTTTAGCCCTTTTAATATATCAAACGTTTCGTCTATGCTTGGTTCATTAATGTCTATCTTTTGAAATCTTCTAAGAAGCGCCCTATCTTTTTCAAAATGATTGCGGTATTCCTTATAAGTGCACGCTCCGATACAGCGTATATCCCCTGAAGATAATACTGGTTTAAGCAAGCCAGAAGCATCCGTTGCGCCGCTTGTTGTTGCTCCGGCTCCGATTACCGTGTGAATTTCATCTATAAATAATATTGCTTCAGGTTCTTTTTCTAAGGCAGAAACTATCGATTTGAATCTTTCTTCAAAATCACCTCTATACCTTGTGCCTGCAAGCAAACCTCCCATATCTAAAGAATATATAACCGATTTTTCTAAAACTTTTGGAACTTGATTTTGACTAATTCTTAAAGCTAAGCCAGATGCTAATGCCGTTTTGCCGACTCCTGCCTCCCCTACTAATAGAGGATTGTTTTTTGAGCGGCGGCATAAAATTTCAACCATTCGCTCTATTTCTTCTTCTCTGCCAATAATCGGGTCTATTTTGCCTTTTTGAGCTTTTTCATTTAAATTAACGCAGTATGTTTTAAGAGGGCTTTCTAATACCGGTTCTCCTTCTTTAAACATCGGCTTGCCTTCAGGATTTGCCTCTTGTATTCTAACTTTTATTTGCGGACTAATTTTACTGAAATTATTTGATATGTAACCTAATACTTCAAGCTTATTGATTTTATATTTATCAAGTAAATATGCTGCGTAAGAATCTTTCTCCCCTAACATTGCTGCTAAAACGTGAACCCCGTTTACCGGAGATTTATTAAGGCTTTGTGCAGAAAGTATAGCTTTTTGAATAACTCTTTGAAACCCTAAAGTAGGAGATGGATCATTTAAATTTTCACTTATTAAATTAGTTAGTTTCTCCTCTATAAACTTAATAATCTCAAATTGCAGCTCGGAAATATTAATATTAAAGCTCTGAAACATCTTTCTTGCATCTTTATCGTCTGTTAATGCAAGTAATAAATGCTCTAATGTAGCATATTCGTGACCTTCTTCTTTTGCAAAGGTTAATGCATAATTTAATGTATGCTCTAATTCCGAAGTAATCATTTTATATTTTCCTTCCCCTACTTTTTGTTTATAATCTCTAAAAAAGCAGCTGTTTTAAAAATATTTATGAAAATATTATTTGTTCTTGTTGATTTTATCATCATAAATATTTACTATCCCTTAATTTATTTTTAATAATATAACATATAGGAATAAAAATTATACCTTTCTAGAGTATAATTTAAATATAACAAAAAATTATGGCAAAAATGAGGCAAATATTAATATATACTTTACTTTTCTCTTTGTTTTTAAGCTCCCCGCTTGCGGCAGCTCAGAAAAAAAGCGGAACAAAAAATGCAGCCGCAGCAGCTTCTGTTAATAAAAAAGCGGCTATCGTCGTTAATGCTGAAACCGGCAAGGTTCTTTATGCTAAAAATGCAGATAAAAATCTTTATCCAGCTTCCCTTACAAAAATGATGACTTTATATCTCGTATTCGACGCATTGAAAAAAAATTACGCAAATCTTGATGATAAAATTAAAATCTCTAAATTCGCCGCTTCTAGAGCTCCTTCTAAACTAGGAGTTCCTGCAGGACAATCTATTACTCTTGAAACTGCAATTTTAGCTCTCCTTACTAAATCTGCAAACGACGTGGCCACCGCCGTCGCTGAACATTTCGGAAAAACTGAAGCAAATTTTGCAAAAATGATGACAGATGTAGCTCGCAAATTAGGTATGAGCAAAACTACTTTTAAAAATGCCTCCGGACTGCCAAATAAAGGACAAACAAGTACTGCTAGGGATATGGCCGTGTTATCTATGGCTTTAATGAATCACTTCCCTCAATATTATCACTTATTTTCAACAAACGAATTTAATTTTAAAAATCAAAAATTCGTTAATCATAATAAACTCCTAAAAGCTTATGATGGTACTGATGGCTTAAAAACAGGTTATACTAATGCTTCCGGTTTTAATATTGCTGCTTCTGCAAAAAGAAACGGGCATAGAGTCATTGCCGTAGTTTTTGGTGAAAAAACCGCTAGCAAAAGAAATGATCTGGCTGAAAAATTAATGGATGAGGGCTTCCTTAAAATCGCTATGGATAATAAAAATCTAAATCCGGATAAATCTAAAAAATCGTTCTCATTTCGTCAGGCTGCTTTTGAAAAAGAAGATATAGAAAATGAACCAGAAACTTTTAATACAATCCGCAACCAAGGCGATGAATAATGCCTTTGCTCCTTTCACTAAAATTTTAGTGGGTGCTGCTGTTTTAGGTGAAGACGGGAATATTTATTCTGGCTGCAATGTTGAAAGCCCTTTTTGTATTGAAACAACTTGTGCTGAATATAACGCTGTCAATGCTATGATAGCCGCTGGCTGCAATCAAGTTAAAGCCGTTCTTATTTGCTCTAAAGATAAAGCAATTCTCCCCTGCGGTAGGTGCAGACAATACATATTCGAATTCTCCGGAAGATATGACGTTGATATTTATTGTTATTGCTATACTACCGATAAAATCGAAAAAACTTATAAATTAAGTCAACTAATGCCTAATGACGCTTCTATGCTGCCGCAAATATAGCTAAACTCTACAATTTTGATTCAAAAAATAAGCTCTATTCCCCCGATGTCGTGCTGAATTTATTTCCACTAGTGTCCAAGAAAAGGTTAATAAAAATCATTGCAAGATAGCGGTATC
>CAYWTE010000061.1:0-6931 GCA_964461145.1 uncultured Lactobacillales bacterium
TTATTATGCGGGAGGCTGAAGCTAATACTCCTTGCCGCAGAATTTATTATGTCGTGCAAGGAATGTATTTATCTAAAGATATTTCCGAGCTTAGCAGAATTTATTTTAAGCTGGTTAGAGATTTAAAAGAAGCTGCGCCAAGCTTTATTCCGTTGATATTCGATATTAATGAAGCTATCGTTGCAGGCGATTATTACGGGGCAATTAAAGCTGCCGATAAGCTCGTTAAACGTGAAGATGAATTGTTCGGGGAAACTCTTAAAACAGGAATGATTAACGGAAATATTTGATTTAGAGGCTGTTCTTAAATTTTTTGTAAAGCGGCGATGAAAAAACCGTCCATTCCTCCTGATTCTTCCATATAAAATGGCAGGGCTCTTAGCATTCCTTCTTTTGTTATAAAGGATTGCAGGTTATTATCTTTAATATTTAAAGGATATAATTTTACATTCGAATTTTCTTTTAAAAAACTTAATATTAAATTTTCGCCTTCATCTTTGTTAAGGCTGCAGGTGCAATAATAAATAAAGCCGTTTGATTTAGTTAATGAGGCTGCGTTTTTTAATAAAGAAACCTGCGTCTTTTGTAATTCATCAGCGTCTTTTTCATTTTTTATAAATGGTAGTTCAGGGTGTTTTCTGACAGTTCCAGTTGCTGAGCAAGGGGCATCTAACAGCACTATGTCAAATTGAGCCTCTTTTTGATATTCTTTTGCGTCAATGCAAACAATTTCTTGCGGCTGCAAATTTAATCTTTTTAAGTTTTCGTTTAATTTTTTCAATCTTTTTGCCGATTTATCAAGGGCTGTTACTTTTGCGCCTTTATTTAGCAGCTGAAAGGTTTTCCCACCTGGGGCAGCACACATATCTAAAATGTTTTTATCTTTTATATTCCCCATTAATTTGACGGGAAGTGAGGCCGCAAAGTCTTGAACCCACCAAGCGCCTTCATTAAAACCATTCAAATCTATTATGTTTAATGAAGGTTTGGTTAAGCGAACAGTTTGTTCATCAAGAAAGATGCCGTTTAATTTTTCTGCCCAAAGGAGAGCGTCTGATTTTACGCTTAAATCTAAGCAAGGCTCAAGGGTTAATGATTTTATTATTTTTAAGCTGAGGTCTGTTCCGTAATCCCTTATTAATTCTAATGTTAGCCAGTTTGAGGTTTGGCAGGGGATATTTTCTTTATCAAGGTTTTGGCAGCTTCTTAAAACAGCGTTGGTTAAGTCTTTGAGGTGATTTAATTTTCCGCTCTTAATTAATTCTACATAAGAATTTAAAACCGCATATGCAGGGGTGTTTAAGAACAAAAGCTCGGTTATTCCTAAGCTTAAAATAACATAAGCCGAAAAAGCCTTTTCAGGAAGCGGTTTTCTTATTTTTTGCTTTAAAACGTTATCGATGTAAACTTTATTTCGAAAATAAGTGTGCGTTAACATTTTTATAAAATTAGAGCTTGAAGAGGCACTTTCTAAAAAAGTTTTATCCCGCAAAACATCTTCTACCAAATTACAGGCGAGCTGTCTTTCATCTATTATTTTTTCTTTTTTTATCATAATGGCTCGTTTGTAATAGATTTTTAACTTAAAAGCAACTATATCTTAAAATACATATTCTTTTGGAGGCTTTGAAATGAAAATAAATTTTATAAACAAAATCGATGTTAAAACTAAAACTCTCGTTTTCCCTTTGTTTTTAAAGCAAAAAATGCAAGATGAACTTAAAAATCTTGATGAGCAAAATGATAAAATAATATCAAAAGCAATGGCTCTTTATAAATTTACCGGCAAAAACAGTCAAATACTTCAAACTTTTTTACCCAAAAAGGATATTTTAATCGTTTTAGCAGGAGTTGGTGTTGAAAAAAATGCAGATGCCGCTTGTTATCAAAATTTAGGTTCAAGCGTTTTTGATTTTATGCAAAAAATAGAAAATAAGGAAGTTTCTATATTCTCGCCTTCAAAAGATGCTGCTCTTAATATTGCTTTTGGAATTTCTTTGCGTGAATATAATTTCGATAAATATATTTCAAAAGAAAATGAACAAGAAGACGAAAATAGTCTTCAAATAAAAGAAAAAGCCTTTTATATTTGTACAGAAAATCCTAAGTCCGCTGAAGATGAATTTATAATTTTAGATGCAAAAGCTCAAGGTATGAATATTGCAAAAGGATTTATTAATGAGCCGGGGAACGTTCTTAATCCCCAAACTTTTGCTGAAGAAATTAAAAAACTCGAAAAATTAGGTCTTAAAGTGGAAATAATCGATGCAAAGAAACTGCAAAAATTAGGGGCAAATTTAATCTTAAATGTCGGTAAAGCTTCGGCAACCCCTCCTTGTATGGCAATTATTAAATGGCAGGGAGATAAATCTTTAAAAGATTATAAAATAGCTCTGGCAGGAAAGGGAATTACTTATGATGCCGGAGGACTTTGCTTAAAGCCTAGAGAAGGGCAACTCCATATGTTTTATGATATGGCCGGTGCAGGAGCTGTTTGTGGAACAATGGCAGCCTTCGCCTTGGCAAAAGATAAACACAATGTTGTCGCAATAGTCGGCTTAGCTGAAAATGCAATATCTTCAAATGCAATGAGAGTTGGCGATATTATTAAGTCTTTGAGTGGGAAAACAGTTGAAATTATTAATACTGATGCTGAAGGACGCTTGGTTCTTGCCGATATTATTACTTATGTTCAAAACGAATATAAGCCAGAAATTTTAATTGATGTTGCAACTCTTACGGGAGCAATGACTTATGTATTAGGAGCCGAATATGCAGGATTATTTTCTAATGATGAAAAATTAGCCCAAAAATTATATGACACAGGGTTTGCTTGCGGCGATAAGGTTTGGAATTTGCCTCTTTGTGATGAGTATGATAAAATGATAAAATCTGATGTCGCAGATGTTAAAAATTTAGGCGGAGCAGAGGCCGCCAGCGCTACTGCGGCTCAATTCATTAAAAGATTCGTTAAAGATAATGTTAAGTGGGCGCATATCGATATCGCTGGCGTTGCTTGGAGTAAATCAGAAAACTTGAAATCAAGAAAAGGGGCTACCGGATTCGGGTTAAAATTACTTTTTGATTTTATCACAACAAAATGAAATAAAAATTATACACGTGTAAGCCATTGAAAATAAAGTTAATATTCAATGCACGTATTTATTGTAGTTGAATGTGGGGTAAAACTCATTTATAAATGAAATCGTTTTTTTATTTTATTTTTTGGAGAAGAAAATGAATGACAATCAAATAAGTGATCTTAAACAAGTGTTAGCTCAAGAATTCGGTAAAGATAAAGCTTTAGTTTTAACTGAAAAATATGCAAAAGCCTTTGATTATATTGGCGGGCATAATCTTAATATTGTAGATACTGCTTCTGATATAAAATTTATTGAAGAGGTTATTGCTACTAATAAGATGGTTGTCAAACTTCAAAAATTTCGACATTTGCAAAATGCGGATAATAAAAAAGTATGCTTGAGAGTTTTTTCTCCTAATGCTGCAATACAGCTTTCAGATTTTTTGCACGTTATTGAACATATGAGCTTTAGAATATTATATGAAATCCCTTATAAATGTAATTTTGATAAGCCACAAAACGGAATTAAAACGGTTTGGGTTGACGAATTCGTTCTTACAAGAATGGACGGTTCTGATATTGATGCTGAAAAAGTTTCTCAGATATTTGAAAATGCTTTTTATCATATTTGGAACAGTGAAGTCGATAATGACGGGTATAATTGTCTTATACTTGCTTCAGGTTTAAATTGGCGTGAAGTTGAGGTTATTAGGGCGTGTTCAAAATATCTAAGACTTTTGGGTATGAATTTATCTTATGATTATATAAATTCTGCTTTGGCAGCTCATACTGACCTTACAAAAATGCTCATAGAATATTTTCACGATAAGTTTGATCCACAAAACTATAAGCCTAAAAAAGAATTAAAAGAAAAAGAAAATGCAATAATGAAAGCTTTGGATAATGTTTATAATGCTGACCACGATAGAATTATCAGAAGTATGTTTAATGTAATAGATGCAACGATAAGGACTAATTATTATCAAAAAGATGAAAATGGAGCTCTTAAAAAATATATTTCTTTTAAGATTAATTGTATGAAAATAAAAGAAATGCCCTTACCTCGTCCTAAGTATGAAATTTTTGTGTTTTCTACAAGGGTTGAAGGTGTCCATCTTAGGGCGGCAAAAGTTGCCAGAGGCGGAATTAGATGGTCAGATAGAATGCAGGATTATAGGACTGAGATTTTAGGGTTAATGAAAGCTCAGACCGTTAAAAATGCCGTTATAGTTCCAAGCGGTTCTAAGGGTGGATTTATTGCTAAAAAAATTCCGTTTAATTCTTCTCGAGATGAAATGCAAAAAGAAGGGATTGAGAGTTATAAAATTTTTATTAAAGGACTTTTAGATTTAACTGATAATATTAAAAATGATAAAGTTGTGTATCCTAAAGATGTTGTTCGTTACGATACTGAAGATGATACTTATTTAGTTGTTGCGGCAGATAAAGGAACGGCAACATTTTCTGATATTGCTAATGGAATTTCTAAAGAATATGATTTTTGGCTTAAAGATGCTTTTGCTTCCGGCGGCTCTAACGGGTATGACCATAAGGCAATGGGAATTACTGCAAAAGGTGCGTGGGAAAGCGTTAAGCGTCATTTTAGAGAAATCGGAAAAGATATTCAAAATGAGGATTACACTTGTATCGGTGTTGGCGATATGGCAGGAGATGTGTTTGGGAACGGTATGATGCTGTCTAAACATACTAAATTAATTGCAGCGTTTAATCATATGCATATTTTTATTGATCCTGAACCTGATGCAGAGGCAAGTTTTAATGAAAGAGTGCGGCTTTTTAATCTGCCTCGTTCTACTTGGGTTGATTATGATTCTAAGCTAATTTCCCAAGGCGGAGGTGTTTTTAATCGTTCAGATAAATTTATTACTTTATCAAAGCAAATTAAATCTCTATTTAAGATAGAGGAAGATAAAATTACGCCTTCAGAGCTGATAAAAACTATTTTAAGACACGAAGTGGAGCTTTTATGGTTCGGTGGTATCGGGACTTTTATTAGGGCTTCTTATGAAAGAGATGCAGATGTCGGCGATCATCATAATGACAGTATCAGAGTAGCGGCCAAAGAAGTTAAAGCAAAAATAATCGGAGAAGGTGCTAATTTAGGTGTAACTCAAAAAGCAAGAATAGAATTTAATATGCTAGGGGGGAAATCTAATACGGATTTTATCGATAATTCAGCAGGCGTTGATTGCTCCGACCACGAAGTTAATATTAAAATTCTCCTTAATCCTTTAGTTGAACAAGGAGAAATCTCTCTTGAAGATAGGAATAAGATGTTAAGCGAAATGACAGGGGAAGTCGCTAAACTGGTTTTAAATGATAATTACTTACAATCTCAAGCGATATCTTTAATGCAATCTAAAGGACTTGCTATTATGGACGATCAAGAGCAGCTGTTTAGAACACTTGAAGATATTGCTTTGCTTGATAGAGAGGTAGAAAATCTGCCATCTTCAAATGAAATGCAAGAAAGAATGGCTCAGGGCAAACCTTTAACTCGTCCAGAACTGGCAATTTTGATGAGCTATTCAAAAATATGGCTGTTTGAAGAAATTATTAACAGTAATTTGCCTGATGACATTCTTTTGGAAAAGACAGTTTTGCAAAATTATTTTCCTTCAAAAATTAAAAAGGAATTCTCAGAAGTTATTGTTAACCATAAGCTTAAAAGAGAAATTATAACAACGCAAATTGCAAATTCTATAATTAATAGAGTAGGGGGAACTTTCGTTACGGCTTTGAAAGAAAAATCTTCTGCTCCGACAGCTCTAATTGCAAAATCTTATACTATCGGAAGAATAGCTTTTTCAATGAAAGAATTATGGGACGAAATTCAAGCTTTGGATAATAAAATTTCCGGAGAGGCGCAAATGAGAATGTTCCTTAAAACAAACAGAATGATGGAACGTATTACTTTGTGGCTTCTTAGGTATGGGGCACAAAATTTGCCTCTTTCTAATATGATAGAAAAAATAAAAACAAGTGTTGAAGTGGTCGGTAAGGCTCTTGATGATATTATCAAAGATTTACCCAACGGATATGTTAATAAAAGTGCTAAGATTTATATGGATTTAGGCGTACCTTCAGATTTAGCATATAAAGTTGCTAAGCTCCCAATGCTTTCTTCAGCTATGGATATTGCTGAGATAGCGAAAAAATACAATGTTTCAATTGAAAATATTACAAGGCTTTATTTCTTAATCGGAAAAGAATTTGATATGGGCTGGATTTGGAGAGTGCTTAATATCAAATTAAAAGTAGATTCTCATTGGGAAAAATTGGCTATATCAGGTATGCAAGAAGCGTTGCTTGCTCATCAGAGGGGGATTACCGAAAGTATATTAGAATATTTGAAGGCAGATAATTCTAAAAATGATAATTTCGATGAACAAAAAGCTTTTGATAAATGGTATGATAAAAATAAAGTTATGGCAGAAAGATTAAGTCGACTTTTGAAAGAAATTGAAAATAATACAGCCGTTGATTTGTCTATGATAATCGTTATTTCTCAAACTATTAGGACTTTGATAAGGACGAGTTTAGTATATGAAAGCTAATGTTATTGCATATCAAGGGATTCGCGGGGCTTATGCTAATGAAGCTTGCTTAGTTTTATTCCCTAAAGCTCAGTATGAGGGGTATTTAACCATTGAAGAAGCGTTAAAAGCGGTTTTTGATGAGCAAGCAAAATATGCTGTCATTCCTATTGAGAATTCGGTTGCAGGCAGAGTGGCTGATGTTCATTGCCTGCTTCCGGCGTCAAAACTTTTTATTGTCGGAGAGTATTATCATAAAATTGAGCATAATTTGCTTGCTCATAAAAATGCA
>CAYWTE010000062.1:0-588 GCA_964461145.1 uncultured Lactobacillales bacterium
CCCCGCAAGATCTTCCTCACCAGCGGCAAGGGTGGCGAGCGCCCCTTTGTCGACCTTATCCTGGCGCCGGGGGAAAACGCGGTGAGCGACCGGGGCTACCAAAGTCACGGCGATTTCGACCAACTGCAGGCGGCAGGCAAGCATTTCGTCCTCTCAATGAATCCCGGATGGGATAGCCTGACCCCGTCCCGATCGTCCACGAAAAAAGCCCTGCCGATCGGATCGGCAGGGCTTTTGCTGTTTCGGAATGCGGGCATTATCGCAGGCATGGCCCGCTCCAACCTGGGAGCCCAGATCGGTCAAAGGGATAAGGACAGAACGAGCATCAGCACAACATATGCTTTCAACCCAGTGGGGGTATACCAACCTCCAGTTCCTGTTGGTCGGCAGGAAAGCGCATCACTGCTGCTGGCCACTGTTGATGATCACCGGAATCATGATCGTCCAGAAATCATCGTCGGCCTGGACATAGCCGGTTCCACCCGGGGCATTGGGCACATTCGGGTCATACGCGTCGCCGGCAGGGTCGGTTGCATTGGCGGAGTGATTGAGAAACTCCTGCAGGTCGGTGTACCCATCCTTGTCCTT
>CAYWTE010000062.1:598-6920 GCA_964461145.1 uncultured Lactobacillales bacterium
AGGTCGCGTGTGCCGTTTCGAGATCACCGAAATGGAACATCTCCCAGTCGTCGAAAATGCCGTCGTCGTCGGTGTCCTTATCGGCGAAATGCGCTACCAGATTGCGGGAACCTTCCACAGTGAAAACATATACTGCCTCTGTGGACACAATCATTCCGTCTTCGGTCCAGTGGACAAAACTGAATCCTGATCCAGGTGTTGCCTGAAGCGTGGCTTCGTTGCCATTCGTGTATGTACCGGCCCCGCTGACTGTACCAGAGTCAGCAGGACTGACGTTTACAGACACCTCATATTCATCCGGCAACATTCCGTTCCCACTGCACAAGCGAGTGTTTTCACCTGCGTCATGATCAGCGGTGACGGTTATTGTTCCATTGTACACCTGCTTCTGAACAGGCGAAAACGTCACAGCAACGGTGGTGGATCCGCCTGCGGATAGCGTTCCTGAAAACGCTGGTCCTGAAAACCCGTCGGGATAGGTAATGCCCGTTATGGTAAGATTTTCAGTCCCAAAATTATGCATCAGCAAATTTTTTTCCGCGGTATTTCCGGCCTGTACGTCACCGAAACCAAGATCACCGCCAAGCCGCAGAACCTTGGCTCCGGCAGAGATAGAAGCATAGAGAGCCTCCATATCGTTGCGTCCGTCACCATCTGTATCCGCCATTTCCGGATCGGTGCCTGCGTAAATCTCCACTCCGTTTGTCAGGCCGTCTCTGTCACCATCATACACGTCTGTCCACACCCCAACTATGGCAAAAAGCAGGGCATCGGCCGCCGGCTGAGCGGGGTCGTTTGAGTGAATGCGCAGCCTGCAATGCGCGACAGAACCGAATCGAGCTTCGCCTCTCAATTTGACGATTGCCGATCCCCGTGGCGGAATGGTTGCTCCGGTGAGATTGTCTTCCCAGATTTGGAACGAGGTTGCATGCTCTCCAATCAGTTCAATGGAAGAAATATTCAGATCTGATGAGCCCCGGTTGTAGACCTTCAGCGTCCCTTCTGCCGTGGGGTAAATCAACTCCGGGTCGCCGCTATTTCTCGCGTACTGAAGCTGCAACACTTCCGGGGCCGGTTCGATTTTTGGAAGGTATGAGGAAATCGTCCACGAACGCTCATTATTCTCAGTATCCGGGTCAGCAGGGACAACCCCGTCGAGCCTGGCGGTAACAATATAATCCCCCACCCCTGACGCCGTGAAATCAAAAGGCACATAGACCGTTTCAAAAGGCTCAAGCGACAGAGACACTGGCGGAAGGAGTTCAGGGGCGCCGCCTGATGGGTGAAGAACCTGCATATTCACTACCACCGTCGCATCCACTCCCTGATTGCGCACCTTCAAGGTAAGACGGTTCAAACCGCCTGGCAGAACAAGTTCGGGAATCATCCCGGTCGGATCACTTACCGCGTTCTGCAGTGAAAGGTCACCTTCATCAAGGCGCAGATCAAGCTCGCTCATGGTTTCGTGCACGGTAACCGCAACTGCTGCAGAACCGCGCAACCCATTCTTGCCAAGGACCTCATAGATGAGTTCATGAGTTCCGCTGTCAAGAGCGACTGTCAGGTTTGGGCCGTTTCCAAGCGGCCCTTGCAGGGAAGAAGTCCATGTGCCTGAATCGTAACCAGATCCATCATAATCTTTCACGCTGGCCTGGAGATAGAGTTCTCCATCGGACTGCAAATTATCCCCCCCCAGTGGATGATCAATGTGAACAAAGGGAGGCCGAGCCGGCACAGAAAGATTCTCAAGAATATCAGTGACCGAATGGATTCCATCAGAGCTGACCAGCATCAGGCGCAGATAATCCGTCTGTGGAAGAAACTCGGACGTGCCGGTTATTGAGGTTTCATAGGTTGGACTCAACGCGAGGTGCCAGGGGCCATTGACTTCATCCTGATAAAAAACAGCGTGCATCACCCGACCATCCGGAGACCCGCTGCTGACCTGAGCCGTCCAGGAAGCCTTGAAATCCAGTCCGATAGCGGTCCCTGGTGCAGGCGACGTCCATTGCGTTGAAAGGAGTCCTGCGGATTCAACCCGTAAAAGCAGGCTATAAGTATCCGGATAAGAGGATATTTTCTTCTCCACCACGTAAGCATCTGTCTCCTGGGGAAGATCAAACGAACCGCTCCAGCCATAGCCTTCCTCGGGGATATAAAACACGTTGGTGTAAATTTCGTTGCCCTGGGCGTCAAAGGCTGTCAAGCGGTGTTCATGATAATAAAGGCCGTTTTGCACTGCCGACACATCCGGGGTATCAAGCCCCGTGACATTATAGGCGGCGAGCGTTTCTGCCACCAGTTCCATGCGTGAAGAATTGTCCGGTACTGGCTGAAGCGCACCCGAGAGCAGCACCTTTATCGTGCTTTCCCCTCCCTGCAGGGCAACCGGACCTTCAACAAGCTGCGGACTTACACTGGGCAACTCGAGCGACGCGGTCCGCATGCTCGACGTAGTCGACGCCAACGACGTAGTCGACGTAGCCGACGCCAAACCCAGATTATCCATAAACCAGGTTTTAAAAGAGTGAACAGTGCTGTTAATCGGCCATACATTGTTCGTATTGCCCATGATATCGTAGTGCGTACTTTCCGTATACCATAAGACATCTTTTGCTGGCATATGCCTGACACGAAAGCGATCGCCATACACAGAGCCACCTTCCGTGGCAAAGGCGGTCATCCCATCGACCGGAAGTCCATTCGGTGGATGTAGATCATATTGCTCCGATCTCCAGCCGGTGTGCAGCCCGATACCGTGCCCCATCTCATGGAGCGCGGCAAGCGGCCTATTTTCATCCACAAACAACACGCTGCGCCGCAGGGCCATGCTGGCGCCATCGCCGCCGCCGGAAATCCACCCGGCGGGCATCACCGCCACGATAAAATCAGCCGGATTATCATGAATCCAGTTTGAAACGCCCCTAGCCATCGCCAGGCTTGCGGAGATGCCGTTCATGGTGCCGATCGTGGTCAGGGCGGATGTCGGCGACCAGAAGCTTGTTCGCGGAAGCAACGTCACTTCCACCTTGTCGGGCGGCAGAGAAAGCATTTCCGGTATTTCATTTTTCAATGCCTGAACCACGGAACCACCGGAAGCTGAGGCCACTACACCGCCGAAAAGACCGTGCAACTGAATGGGCGTTACATGGATGCGCAAGGGGCGTGAAAAGGGATCAATAAAACTGACGGCCCCGGACAGCAACGGAATATCTCCGGGATCGGCATCCGCATCAAATCCGCTGATTCCCGCCGTCTCCAGCATAACTTGTACCGGCATTTGCTTTTCAGCGACGCCGGGCAAAACGATGTCAAAGGTCGCCGCGCCATAAGTAATCTGGTTGGTTGTGAACGTGCTGATATCCCGTCGCATGGGGACACGATTTCTGGCGTATATCTTCTGTCCGTTCCAATTGGCGTAAACCCGCACTCCTGAAAGCGATGGTTCGGTTGTCATCACATTCACCGAAAGAAGGGTGGGCCGCCCAGGTATCAGTTTCAGTTGCGCCGCATCGTCCAACGTAGAATTTTGGTGGGGCAAAGTATTTTGACCGACCACATGTCCGTTGACCCAGAATTTCGGAAACACGCGAGTATCAAGGCGCGTTTCACTGATCGGTGATTTTGCAAGCGCATTCGCCAGATCGAAAATGTCTGTTGCCGATGTAACGCCTACCCCTGGAATTCGTGCGCCAAAGTGTTTTCCGGTATAGGCGAGGAAACCCGGTGCAACGTTCGCCAGAAAACCGTTTTTATCGCCGTAGTAATTTGGGCCGATGGCTATTTTTGCCGAGGGGAGGGGGTCATTCAGCTGACTTTGCAGTTTTTCATAGCTGATAGCAACTTCTCCCATAAACGCGTTTTGCTCAATACTTGGTGAAGGCGAGGGCTGCTCGAACCAACGTGGCGCGTCCGGGTCAGCCTGCGTAGAACTGTCTCTGTTAAAAAAACGCAGATATTTTAGAAATAAAGAGTTTTGAATTTTTGTGGTACTTCTGTTTACAAGATGGACAATGCCGCCGAATTCGCATCCGTCGAATTCGGAAGCGCCACCGTAGACACTAACATCACCCTTGAACAAGCTGGTTTCGAACCGAACATTTCCTGTTAGCACCCGTTGCACAGACAATCCATTAAAGCGCGTGTTCCGGGCGTTGAATACTGTTTCCGGCTGAGGCGCACCAGACCAGGAGATATAATCGTAACCGACCCAGACTTGCCCCTGAAAATCTGAATCAAGAGCTTGTGTTTCGCTGTCTCCCGTGAAATAAACCGGAGTCTTCCAAACGACGTTATTCAACTCATAACGACCCGTACTCGCTTGTTGCCCAATTGAAAGAATGGTGCTGTCGCTGATGAACAGCTCATAACCGTCTAGCAGTCCGGTCGTATCATAGGAATCAGCGCCATTTAAGACAATGACACAGTCCGTAAGTCGACTCAGCGCACCGCCCTTGCGCGGATCAATCTTCAAGTCGCTGCTATCTGAGATTACGGAACCTTCCGCCTCAAGGACCAGATGTCCGCTGGTCAATCCGGAAATCTGATGGGCCGAATATAATCCAATCTGAACTTTACTTCCTATTGCCACATCCGTTGCAAACGTAACTGTACCGTAAACTCCCAAATCCGCTTCCAGTCGTTCGCCGGTTGAACTCTCCGGATCAGGTCGACTCTCGATAAATCCTTTCAACTCAACGGTTGCACCCGAGCGAATGATGCCGCTGGAAAAAATGACATTTTCCATCGATGAACCGGTAGCCGACTCATAAAATTCCACTCCTCCCAGAACTATATCCTGTAGGCTCAGGGGTACGTGGAAACTGACCAGGACATTGTCAGAAAATGCGGTGTCCTGCGCAAAAGTTAGCGTGCCGTACACGTCCATGGGCGCACCACCAAAACTCAACGGCCGGCCCTCAATGGTTCCTCCCAAACTGACGGCAGTTTCCGCCGCAATGAAGCACTCTGAAAAGGCAACGTTTTCCATTGATGACCCGGTAGCCGACGCGGAAAAAGAGACTCTTCCCAAAACAATATCCTGTATGCTCACGGGTTCGCCGAAACTTATGCTGACGTTCTTGGAAAATTCTGTGCCCGGCCCCAGTGTAATCTGCGCGCCACTCTCGATGGTTACTGAACCGGAAGCCGTTTCAGTCCCCTGGATTAATCCGCCGAGTTCGAGGGCACGGCCGGAGGGAACCGTCACGTTGTCTGTTCGAAGTCCCGACGTATAACTTTCATCATACAGCAGCTTTCCTTTCGCACTTTCACCGTCAATTTCGACATTTCCGGTTGTAGATAAATCTTTCCACTCTCCTTTGTCATCTTTTGTCTGGACTACATATGTATAGATATCCGGGGATACTTCGGTGTGATGATAGGTGCCGACGATTTCTCCGCCAGCGGCACCTGCGACCAGTACGTCGCTGGAATTGACAATAATACGCCAATCCTTCCCCCCCGCATCAAAACCATAAGCCAAATGGACGCTGTCCGGCCCTCTGAAGCTTGCTGATACAGATGCATTCGCAACAACCGCACCCGCAAAAAATAAAACTACTGTTAAGATAAAATGGCGAATTCTGAAACTTGTCGCGTATAGCATAAAAACCCTCCCATCGATGACAATCAGTGTCAGCCCTCTATTAACCCGGCAACTAATATAATTTATTGAAGATTGTGCTCGAACTCGCGCATGAAACCCAACCCGACAAAGCTTGCACCGGGAGTGTCCCATTGCTGCCTGCCACTGTTGAGGATCACGGGAATCATGATCGTCCAGAAATCATCGTCGTACGGTCGACCTCCACCGTCTGCCCGGGGTAGGTCATGGCTGTGCTGGCGCCGGTGGCTGTTGCAACCACGGAAAGAATCTTGTCCGCCGCCAGGGCGGGAGAGGTCAGCGCACAGACCGCAAGGAGATGAAGCACACATCGCCACCTGAAGTTGAGCATAGTTCCGCCTTGTGTTTGGAAATGGGTATGTAAAAGAACAATCACGCCAACGCTGCCCCAGTCTCGATGACCTGAAGGGTTTTACTCTTGATATTCATTATCGCGGAGAAAAAAGAAAAATCAACCGGGAAAAGAAAAAATGCAGTCATAGACAGGGTGCGGGCCAACAAGGATCAGCCCCGATCATCCACGAAAAAAGCCCCGCCGATTCGCTCGGCAGGGCTTTTTTGTGGGGCTCGCGAGGGTTCGCTCTCAGGCGAGCATCCCCCAGACCATGCGTGTGGCCACGATGTAGAGGAACACGGCGAAAATCCGCTTGAGTTTGTCCACCGGCAGGGCGTGCGCCAGGCGGGCGCCGAACGGGG
>CAYWTE010000063.1:0-6886 GCA_964461145.1 uncultured Lactobacillales bacterium
AAATAAGAGTTAGTTTTAATTTGTTGCTCTGCTTGAGCATACATAACTAATTGATTAGTAAATTCTGAAGTATCGGTAGGATTAGTCGGGTCTTGATTTTGCAGCTGCGTAACCAAAAGCGTTAAAAACGTTTCCATATTATTAAACAGAGTTTTTGAATCAGAACTTGCTGTAGAAGTTGATGCTGATTTTGCTGCCTCAACATCTGCTGCCGTTTTTATTCCTGTTACTGCCATTTTTACCTATCCTTATCTTAAACTTTAATATTAATTTTAGTATCCGAAATAACCTGCTCTTCATTTCCTTCGCTTGAGAGTAAATTATCCGATTGTATTATATTATTTTCTATTTTATCTGCATCAGCGTAAGAACTTTGTCCTGAAGAATTTCCTCCGTCTTGGTTAAGAAGAGAAAATTTTAAAGATGCATCATCAACATCAAACCCGACAGAAGAAAGGGCGTTTTGTAATATTTTTGCATCTTTCATAAGCATATCCAAAGTATCTTGACTAGCTGCGGCAATTGAAGCAGAAACTTTGCCGTCCTTTTCCAAATTCATCTTAACCTGAATTCTGCCAAGCTCCTTAGGATTAAGAGAAACGTTAATTCTATCAATTCCGCTATTCAAAGCTCTAGCAATATTAACTTTAATTTGCTCAACGGTTCTTGTCGGAAGATTTTGTACTGTGGAAGATGCTTTGCCCGCTGCATCTTTTTTCCCTGCATTATTAACTAGATTTGAAAATTGAGTTTCTGCAGCTTGAGTTTGCCCTGTTTGTCCATCAGCTTTACCTAAAAACTGTGAGCCTGATGACTTTCCTTGAGCAATTTCAGAAGCGCTTTGTATGCTTGAAAATTTCCCTACCTGAGCTTCCGGCGAAGTTTTTAATACTGCTTGATTAGCGCCAACTACAGGAACATTATTGTTTTGCTGCATATTTGTTTGAAGCATAACATCAGCATCACTTTGTTCTGATACATTCGATAATGCTCCGCTTGCATTGCTTTTATTAAATTCCGTTGATGATTTTTCTAAAGAATTTCCAGCTACTTTTTTTATCTCTTGATTAAATTCGCTTAAAATTACTGTTTCTGTTAATCCGGCATCTATAATATTCTGCGGCTCTGTGCTCTTAAAAGCATTTTCTTTTATATTTTTATTAAAATCAGCGGCATAATTTTGCGAATTTTTATCTTGGGCAACATTTACTTTCAGCTTTAAATTTATTTGAGTTTCATCCAAAACTTCGCCTAAATCTTCAGCTAATTGAGAAGCTTGTTTATTTACACCAAAAAAATTTTCAGTTTTTATCTGCTCCTCCTCTTTTTGTGCTTTTTGAAGTTCGATATCTTCAGGCATTCCTTGCGTTTGCAGAACATCTTGCGCTAAAGCCTCTATAGGCATTTCTTCAGTTTCCAAAGAAACTTCTTGCCCAAAAGTAAAACTTAAAGGTTCATTTTGATTTTCCGGCACTGGCACAAAAAAATCAGCATTTTCTAAATTTTCTCCTTGCTTGGATATAACAGGATCGATAATTCCCTGAACCATATCTTGATTTTCTTGATTTACGAAATTATTTTGCCCTAAATTCAAAGACGCATCAAAAAATTCATCTTCATTATTAAAATTAGCATTAATATTTGCCGGAATTTGAACATCAGAAATTTCTTCTGCTTTATTCAAAGAAGCTTGCATTAAAGATGCAAGAAAATCATTATCAAAACTTTCTCCCATATTATCATTAAAAGAAGACGGAGAAACGCTTGTATCTGCATCTGAAAAATTATTCAAACTTGCATCAATATTATCTTTAAAAATATCTTTTGAAAAACTTAGAACTTCATTATCTACATCTTCTTTATTTAAATTTTGCGGCTCAGAAGGCTCAAATGCTATCAACGTATCTAAAGCCACTTCCTTTATTTCATCTTCATCATCAAAGCTATCCTTTTTTTCATAATCTTCATCTTCACTGCCTAAAGGAGCTGTTTTTTGTTCAATAACTTCTTTATCTTGCGGATTTTCTTGTTTTTCATAATCATTATTAAATTTATCTTTAACAAAATCGACTTTGCTTTTTTCATCAGAAGCAAAGCTAACATCAGAAAAAGCATCAGTTAACGTTGAAATAACCGCTTCAGGAGACTGATTGAGATTACTTAAATTCCCTAAAATCAAATCTGAAAAAGCCTTAGCGTCAATAATACCGACAGGCTCATTTTTTATGTTTTGGTTGCTAACGTTAGCATTAAGAATTTCTTTAATTTGCATTTACTTTCATCCGTAAAAAATAAAATTACCGGATAAAATGATGCAAATTATGTGCCAAAAATTAATTGCCGCCGTATTTTTTAATTAATTCTTCCACTTTTTCATCTTCAATTTTATTAAAGAGAAGCTCTATTTGCGATAATTTATGCTTTGCTTTAATTTCTTCAATTTCCACTTTAACATCTTTAATAAGATGAGGATTTTCTTTTAAATTCAGCATTTTAAAGATTTTTTCTGCCGTATCGGGAATAATCGGCGCCATTAAATGCGCAAAAATTCTAATTATATTAATAGAAAGTCTTAAAATTGCTGCAGCTTTATCTTTATCAGTTTTAATCACGCTCCAAGGCTCAGCTTTAGTAATATATTCGTTCCCTTCTGCCCAAATATCTCTAAGTTCTGCGGTTGCTTTTCTAAACTCCATTTCGCTCATATATTTATAGTAAGTATTTATTTTTTTCTGCAAAGTATTAATGATTTTTTTCTCCTCTACAGAATATTCACCGCCGCTTGGAACGTGTAAATCGAATTTAGATGCGGTCATTTTCAAAACTCTGTTAACAAAATTTCCGAGTTTATCATTTAAATCTTTGTTAACGGTGCTTGCAAAATTCTCAAATGTAAAGCTGGAATCGTCTGTTTCCGGAGCATTAGCCATTAAATAATACCGCCAATAATCAGGTTCAAATTCGCTTAATGCTTGATCTGTAAACACGCCTCTTTTTTGTGATGTAGAAAACTTTCCTCCGTAAAAAGTAAGCCAATTAAACCCTTTAATATAATCAACTATTTTCCACTGCTCACCCGTTCCGATAATCGTTCCGGGGAAGAAAACAGTATGAAAAGGAATATTGTCCTTTGCCATAAATTGAACGTATTTAACGTTTTGATTATCATTAAACCACCAATCTTTATAATTTCTGTCTTTAGGATTAATGTCTGACCACTCTTTTGTAGCTGAAATATATCCAATCGGAGCATCAAACCAAACATAAAAAACTTTGCCTTCAAACCCTTTAAAAGGAATCGGGACGCCCCATTCTAAATCTCTGGTAATACATCTGTCATGCAGACCTTCTTTAAGCCATTTATTGGCAATTCCGGTAACAACATTCGGCCAGTCGAGCTTTTTTGCAACCCATTCTTTAATTTTAGGCTCTAAAGCTGAAACTTTAAGGAACAAATGCTTAGTTTCTCTAACTTCAAGATTAGTCGAGCCGGAAACTGCCGAACGGGGATTGACTAAATCTGTCGGGTCTAGAACTTTTGTACAGTTTTCACATTGATCTCCTCTGGCTTTTTCATACCCGCAAAAAGGGCAAGTTCCTTCAACATATCTATCGGGCAAAAATCTTTTATCATCAATTGAGTATATTTGCTTTATGGATTGTTCGGTTATATAGCCGTTTTCTTTTAATTTTTCAGCAAAATGCTGCGTTAATTCTATATTTTGAGTTCTTGAAGTTCTTCCGAAATGGTCAAAAGACAATTTAAATTTCTCATAAATTTCTTTTTGTATTGAATGCTGTTCATCGCAAAATTCTTTAACGGATTGATTGACGGCAGCAGCTCCAAGCTCTGCCGGAGTTCCGTGTTCATCAGTAGCACAAATAAACAAAACCTCGTTATCGTCATTCATTCGCATAAATCTGGCATATACATCAGCCGGAAGCATTGAGCCGACTAGGTTTCCAAGGTGTTTAACTCCATTAATATAAGGTAGTGCACTTGTAATTAATATTTTAGCCATAATTTATCGCTCCTGTTATTTTTTAGAATTTGATAATAATATTTGCAAAAATTTTTACAAGCTTTTAATGATTTATTAAAACATTTTATTATATAAAAATATCATTATGAAAAAAATAAATTCACAATCAGGATTTACCTTAGTAGAACTAGCGATAGTATTAGTTTTAATAGGTCTTATCATCGGCGGAGTTTTAAAAGGTCAAGAACTGATAAAATCAACACGTATTAAAATGGCTGTTTCTCAATGGGAAACGATAAAAGCGGCCTCTCACGCATTTGAAGATAAGTTTTACGCATATCCCGGGGATTATGAAGAAGCCTCAAAATATATTTACGGCTTAGAAAATTTTGACAATGGCGACGGCAACGGAATTATCGGCAAAAGTTTCGGGGATATTTTTACCGCAGCCCCGATAACTGAAGGTAACTTAGAAAATTCCTTATTTTGGAGGCATTTACAATCAACTGATTTAATCAGAGGAGCTGAAAACGTTGGCGGAAGAGAATTAGCCAGATACTTAATGCCGTCAAGAATAGTCGGAGCATATTTAGATATAGTTTACGGAGGCAATGGAACTGGGAATAATTTAATAGTTTCGCATTGGCTGCGACTTCGTCAAGGAACAGCGGACAAACCGACAGATGATGTATTAAGTGAAAGAGAAGCAGCAGAAATTGACCAAAAATATGATGACGGAGTATCTAGCACAGGGTCAATAAGAGCTGGCTCAGCGACAGGAGCAAGCTGCAATTATAACATCAGCAATATAACTTCTGCTTCAAGCTTAGGCAGCTACAAAACCTGCACATTAATAATGGAATTAAGATAAAAAATTAAAATAAATTTTTAAAAACCCCTTAAAATCAGACGTAGCACTGAGGTTTAGATAGTAACTTTCCTAATTTGCGTTTTAGTATTTCCGCTCACATTTTCCCATAATTCTCGAGTTTTTGCGAAGGATTTTTTCATAATACTAGGAAATAAAATAATTTTCGACAGGCGCGTATTAAACATACGTAACTTAGAAAATTATTTTATCGACGCAGTATTAAGAGAAAAGACAAGGCAAAAAATTGGTCGGAGTGAGAGGAATTGAACCTCCGGCCCCTACGTCCCGAACGTAAATCAAGCATATTTACCCCTTTTTACTATTGTTAGCTAGAGGTTATTTTTTGTTTATAACCCTTATAGAATAAGGATTTTATCCTTTACTTTAGCGTAAGGGTGGATTATATTAATTACTGTAAATTACCCCCGTTTGTTAGCTATGTGTTAGCTAAAAATAACCCTCTAACCATTGGGAAACAAGGAAATGAATATAACAAAGAGCTTTATTTCGACCTTACCTGAAGCCACAGATAAGCAAAAATTCTTCTGGGATGATGATGTAAAAGGCTTTGGAATACGCTTTCAAGGCAAAACTAAATCTTATATCATTATGTATAGGAACACTAACGGACGGCAAAAAATGATGACACTTTGCCGAATTGATAAACTAACCCCCGATGAAGCTAGAAAGCTCGCAAAAGAAAAACTTGCCGAAGTCGTTCACGGCAAAGACCCTGCTAAAGAAAAGATAGAAGAAAGAGAAGCTAAGACCATAGAAGAGCTTTGTGATTGGTATATGGATGAAGGCACAAGCCACAAGAAAGCCTCGACTTTAGAAATAGATAAAGGACGCATCAAACGGCATATTAAACCTTTGCTTGGTTCGCAAATCGTTAAGGCTTTAACTCGTGGGGATATTGAAAGTTTTATGTATGACATAATTAAAGGGGATAAAATAAGGCTGGTTAAGAAAAGCGATAAAAGAGGCGGAGTTTCAAGAGTAACCGGAGGCAAGACCGCTGCATCAAGAACCGTTCAGCTTTTAGGAGCTATCTTAGAATTTGCAATAAGACGAGGAATTATAGACCACAACCCCGCTCACGGTATCCAAAAGCCAAAATCAAACAAAAAGGACGTATTCTTAGATATAAATGACATTAAGAGCTTAGGTTTAGCACTATTAGAAGCCGAGAAAGCAAAAGAACCTCAAAGTGCCATAGATGCTATTAAACTGCTATTACTTACCGGCTGCCGCAAGACCGAAATATTAAGCTTAAAATGGGAATATATTGACCTTAAAAACAAGTGCTTTAGATTTCCCGACACTAAGACAGGCAAACAAACCAGACCTTTTGGGCAAGGTGCATTAAACCTATTATGCAAATTAAAAGAACAATCAAATTCGCCTTGGGTATTCCCTGCCACTCGGGGCGAGGGTTATTTAATTTTCCTTCCCAAAGTATTCAAACGCACAATAAACTTAATCAATAAAGAAACTGAAAAGCCCTTTATCGAGAAAACCGGAGTTTCATTACATACACTACGGCATAGCTTTGCCAGCATAGCCGCCGAGATGGCATATTCAGAGCTAACCATCGCCGGATTATTAGGACACAGCATAGGAAGCGTAACAAACCGCTACAGCCACCTCCCCGACCCCTCGCTAATAAATGCCGCCGACAAAGTTTCCCTACGCATAGAACACGCCTTATCCGGCAAAAACGAGCAAGAGAACAACATTATTGAGCTAAAGAGAGGATAAATTATGAGCAAAGAAATTAAGAAAATCACTACAAGAAATGAGTTAAACGACTTTTTCCTTTATTCTTCTCCCGATGGCAAAGTTAAAGTAGAAGCCTTATTTCAAAATGAAACTATTTGGCTGCCGCAAAAGAAAATAGCAGAGCTGTTTGGGGTTAATATTCCAGCAGTTTCTAAACATCTTGATAATATCTATGCTGAAGGAGAACTAAGCAAAGAGGCAACTATTTCCATTTTGGAAACAGTTCAAACTGAAGGCGGCAGAGAAGTTA
>CAYWTE010000064.1:0-4199 GCA_964461145.1 uncultured Lactobacillales bacterium
CTTCTTTAAATATTCCAGAAGGTAAATGAGAACTTTGCCCATCTATAGGCATAAGAACAGCTTTAGAACTTCCATCGTGATGATAACCAATCTTGCCTTGCCAACCGTTATCTTCTAAATCAGAACTTTCCATATCGTCATAAGAAACGACTAAAATATTAGTCCCTTCAGGAATATTTTCAACTACCAATGGAGGAGTAAGACCTAATCCTCCTTCACGTTTACAAAGCTGAGCTCCGGGGATAGCCCTGCCATTCCAAGAACTGCCTTGTTGAAAAGAAACCCTAAGAGGCACAACCGAAACTTTATTGTCCATAGCTAAAGTAGCATAACTTCCGACAGGGCCTGCATTTTTAGCCATTCTACCGGAAACCGCTTTAGACCCCCCGCAAGCTACAACGGCGAGTAATAAAACTAAAGAAGCGCTATAAAGTATTTTTTTCATTTTTTAAGTTCCATTTCTAAAAAATCGGCATTATGCTAAATATATTAATACAAAATAAGTTAACAGAAAATAAAAATTTTGATTATGAACACAAATATTGACATAAAAATCTACTTAAAGCGCATTTTAACTCATTTTAAGCTGAGTGTAAATGCTTTTTTAGGATATTTAATGCCTTACACTTGTCTTTGTTGCGGAAAAAAGGTTGAACATAAGCATACTCTTTGCTTTGAGTGTTTTAACAAGCTTAATTTTATAACGGAGCCTTTATGCGAATGCTGCGGAGTGCCTTTTAAATCTGAAGAAGCTTCTAAAATATGCGCTTTATGCTTATCTAATCCTCCTATTTACTTAAAATCGCGTTCAGTTTTTTTGTATGATGATGTAAGCCGTAAATTAATAACTTCCTTCAAATATTCTGATAAGACGGAATTAAGCATACTTTTAAGTAAATATTTATACAAATTCGGCTCTGAAATTATAGCCCCGGAGAAAATCATAATTCCTGTTCCTATACACTCATTAAAATTAATTTTAAGAAAATACAATCAATCAGCTTTACTTGCAAAAGAACTAAGCAAGCTTTGCGGCTTAAAAGTTTTATATAATGTTTTGATAAAAAATAAAACGAGCAAACCTCAAGCAGGGTTAAATTTTTCTAAACGGCAAGAAAACCTTAAAAACAGTTTTATAATCAAGAATAAAAAACTAATAAAAGGCAAAGAAATAATCTTAATTGACGACGTTATAACAACCGGAGCAACTATAGAAAAATGCTGCAGAAAATTATTACAAGCCGGTGTAAAAAGCGTTGAAGTTTTATCCGTCGCCAAAAGATGTAAAAACGATTAAACTTTCTTGCTTTTTATAGAAGATATGTTATTTTAATAGAAAATTTAATAAAATAAGGAACATAATGAGTCTCATAGTATTAAAATTTGGCGGAACATCTTTAGCAAATTGTGATTTAATCAAAAATGCAGCATTAATTGTAAAGAAAGAAATCATTGAGAATAACAATAAAGTTTGCGTTGTTGTTTCAGCAATGGCAGGAACTACTAATAATTTAGTAAATTTTTGCTCTGATTTTAAGAATAATTACAAAGACTTAGAAAAAGACAGCGTTGTTGCAACAGGAGAGCAAATAACTTGTGGACTTATGGCGTTAGCATTAAAAGAAATAGGACTAGAAAGCCTTTCTTATCAAGGCTGGCAAATCCCTATTTTAACTGATAACAACGCCGGCAAAGCAAGAATTATCGGCATAAACCCTGAAAAACTTAAAATCAACATTAAAGAAAATATTATTCCTGTTATTACAGGTTTTCAAGGAGTAAATGAACACGGGAGAATAACCACGCTCGGCAGAGGAGGGTCTGACACAACCGCACTGGCAATCGCCGCCGTTTTAAATGCTGATAGATGCGATATTTATACTGATGTCGAGGGCGTTTTTAGTTGCGACCCGAGAATCGTTGATAAGGCAAAAAAGATAGACCGTATAAGTTATGAAGAAATGCTAGAATCCTCCTCGTTAGGAGCAAAAGTTTTAGAGCCTCGCTCCAGTGAAATTGCAATGAAATATAATGTCTGCTTAAGAATTCTATCTAGCTTTTCAAAAGAATCTTCTCAAGGAACGATAGTCTGCTCTGAAGATGAAATTTTAGAAAAAACGATAGTCAATTGTATAACTTGCTCAAACAACGACGCTAAAATAAGCATTTGCGGGATAGAAGATATAGCTCTAAAATCAGCTGATATTTTTGAATTAATGGCTGCACATCAAATAAACGTAGATATGATAATTCAAAACGACTTATCTGACATAACTTTTACTTTATCCAAAGAAAATCTTATGGAAGCCTTAACCTTGCTTGAAAAAGAACAAGATAATATTAAATATAAAAACTTAAAAGGAGACGCAGATATTAGTAAAATATCAATTATCGGCATAGGAATGCGTTCTAATGTAGGCATCGCCGCAACATTATTTAAAACCCTTGGCAAAAATAATATTCCAATATTAGGCGTTGCTACATCAGAAATAAAAATAAGCTGCTTAATTCCTGAAAATACTGCAAAATCTGCCATAAAAGCACTTCACGCAGCATATAACCTTGATAAAAATTAAAAAATAAAAAAGACTTGAAGAAAGCAAAAATTCTTTATATCATCTCTTGCAAATAATAATCTTATTAATTAAGGAAATTTAAAATGGCACATCTTAAGAACATTGATGAAAATATTACGGATAATTTAGACTTAAAAGAAAATAATTATGATTCTGAAACGCAAAAAGTCGGAAAAATATTAAAACAAGCCAGAGAAGCAAAAAAATTAAATATTCCTGATATTGCTAAAAAATTAAATATAAAAGAAGAATACCTCATTGCAATAGAATCGTCTGATTTCACAAGCCTCCCAGGCAAAGTTTATTCATTAGGCTTTATCAGAAGTTATTCGGCATTCTTAGATTTAAATAACAATGAAATTTTAGGCCAATACAAAAAAGAAGCCGCCAACATAAAATTTCCGGAAAAATTAAGAATGCCTAATCCTGAAAATATAGGAATTTTACCGAATTCGATATTATTAATCATCAGCGCCGGTTTGATAATGGTACTCCTTTTATTATGGTTTTTATTTTCAAAAGAAGCCCCGAAAGAACACGAGTTTAATGCTGTTATTGAGGAAGTCGAAGTAAAAGAAGAAAGCACAGAATCAAAAACTTTTGATAATAATTTTACAGAAAATACTGAAAATGCTACTGAAAATGCTAAAGAATCTTCATTGCCGATTGGAGTAGAAAGCGAAACTGAAAATATTATACTTGAAAACAATACCGCTAACCCCGAAAACAATCTTCCTGTTATTGAAGAACCGAGCACTCCTGCACCTATTATTATTGAAGAAGAAAATTCATTAAATCCTGCAGAAACATCATCTGCAACAAAAAATAACAATAATAATGATAAAATAAATCCGGTTATGGGTTCTTTTCCATTATCAAAAGATAATGAAAAAACTAAATCAGCCAAGAAAAACCTTCTTATTATAAAAGCTTCAAAAGAATCTTGGAACGAAGTTATAGACACAGACGGCAACGTAATATTTTCAGGAACATTAAAAGAAGGAGAAAGCATCACCTTAAATAATCCTGAAGGTTTTCAATTAGATACTGGCAATGCTGGGGGAATAAGCATTACAATAAACGGTAAAGATTTAGGCACTGTTGGCAAGCAAGGAGCAATAAAAAAAGGCATCGATTTAACACCTGAACTTTTAATTGAATATTTAAAACAGTCGAGGCAAAATTTTTAAATTTAAGGGCATTAAGTGCAGCCTCTTATATTAAGTTTGTAATTTCCTGGGTCATTTCATCTGCAGTTTTAAACGCTGTTGCAGAACTGGAATATGCTTTTTGAACTTTAATCATTTTAGTAAACTCATCTTCTAAATTAACATTTGAACCTTCCAAGCTTTCTCCTCTAATTATAGAACTGTTAATAACGACCATTTCTCCTGCTTCTCCATTATAAGCAAACATATTATCAGAAACTTTTTCCAGCCCGTTAAGATTAGGGAAAGTAACAACAGCTAATTTACAAATTTGATCTACGAAACCGTTTGTATAAGCTGCAGTAAGAACACCTGAAGCGTTAAAACTAAGCTCAGATAGTTCTCCGGAGGTATATCCATCTTGATTATAACTTTGTTTAAGAATACGATTTGTTTTTATATTATCATATAAGAT
>CAYWTE010000064.1:4209-6778 GCA_964461145.1 uncultured Lactobacillales bacterium
GTTGAGTTTCTGCTGCATATTGAGTAAGATTTGATAAATCGAAATTAATATCTGTCATTTGTCCGCTTGCCCAAGTTGCATTATAATTTAAATCTTCAACTTGAGTAATTGTGATATTAGAAGAAGTTCCGTCTTCCCAATTAGCAACTAGAGGCGAAAGAGCATCGCCTTCTTCATCTGCAATAGGAGGAGCTTCATTAACATTTCTGGTAACTCCATCACTCCAAGTAATAGAAGACATAGTTTTACCTTCATATTCCCCATCATAAGCAATTTGCTCTAATCCGTTAATTTTCCCGATAGCATTAAATTTAGCTATTATTTGATTAGCCCCCGGAGTAATTTGCGAAGAATCGGAAAGATTAAGATCCATCATCCACCCGCCGAATGCTTGAGAATAATTTAACTTAAGAATCGCAGACTGAATTTCTCCTGTATCGTCACAAACTTGAAATTTTATTAAAGCATCTTCTTCTTCAGAATTAATATTCGCAATCAAAGAGACATTTTCAGTAGCTCTGCCTGGAATTATATCGGCATACTGAATCTCTAAAGGAGAAGGATCTCCTGCAGTTCCCGATTCATCAGGATTATTCCAACCCATAACATACATACCGTTATAATTTGTTAAATAAGCATTATCACCGACTAAAGATGCGGTAAAATCGCCTGCTCTAGTAAAATAATCAAGCCCGGTTCCGTCAGAATTTTTAGAAAGCATAAAATATCCTTGTCCATCAATAGCAACGTCCATAGAACTCTTAGTTGAAGAAATAATCCCCGTTTCATTCATATTAATTCGATTATAAACGGATACAGACATTTTATTCCCCAAAGCATCGGAAGAAGAAAGCATTTCCTGAAACATCGGATCAACAGACTTATATCCTGTTGTATTAATATTTGCGATATTAGCACTTATCTGAGAAAGAGCCTCAGACATACTCATCATTCCCATATTAGAAGCTATAAAAGCACCATAAGTCATAAAATATCTCCTTTTTTTTCTTTACAATATGCAAAAATAGTGCCAAAAAGCTGAAACGTTTTGCAATAAAAAATTAACAAATAACCGGCAAAAGACTATTTGCGAAAGGAATAAAATCTGATAAGATGTAAAATCTTGCAGGAGGAATATATGAACAAGAAAATACTAATATTAAACGGCCCGAACTTAAATATGCTAGGCATCAGAGAGCCTGAAGTTTATGGGCATAACACCTTAAATGATATCAAAGCCTTATGCTTAAAAAAAGGCGATGCTGAAGGTTTTGACATTTCTTTTCATCAGTCTAATTCAGAAAATGAATTAATAGAAATGATTCACAATGCAAGAGATAATTTTAACGGAATTATAATCAATCCGGCAAGCTATACCCACACTTCAGTTGCAATATTAGATGCTCTTTTATCGGTAAACCTCCCGACTATTGAGGTTCATTTAACTAACCTTTATAAAAGAGAAACTTTCAGACAAACTTCTATTACTGCAAAAGCTGCATATGGCTTAATTTGCGGGTTTGAAATAAACGGATATGCCTTAGCAATATCGGCATTAAAGGAGATAATATAGAATGAAAAATGATACCAACAAATTCCCCATTAAAGAAAATAAGTCTTTTGATGAACTAAAAACCACAAAAGCTTTAGCAAAAATCTTAGATGAAGAAAATTTAACAGAAATAGAATTAGACAACGGCAAATTTAAGATAAAAGTAGCAAGACATAGCTATTCTGCTGGCATTTCAGTTCCTCCCCAGATTTCATCTCCAATTATATCTCATCAGCCTTTACCTGAAGAGTTAGCGGGATTTTGCAAATTAGAAACTGTCTGTAAAACGGAAACTGTTTGTGATTATAAAAATCATCCGGGAGCTGTAAAATCACCGATGGTTGGAGTAGTATATTTAGCTCCTGAACCTTCTGCTCCTGCATTTATAAAAGAAGGAGACAACGTAAAATCAGGACAAACCCTTCTTTTAGTAGAAGCGATGAAGACATTTAACCCGATAACAGCTCCAAAATCAGGGATTATAAAGAAAATTTTAGTGGAAGATAGCTCTCCTGTGGAATTTGGCGAAGCATTAGTGGTAATAGAATAATGATAGAAAAAGTTTTAATTGCAAACAGAGGCGAAATTGCCTTAAGAATTCATCGAGCTTGCCGTGAAATGGGCATAAGAACCGTTGCAGTTCACTCAGAAGCTGATGCAGAAGCGATGCACGTAAGGTTAGCTGATGAAGCCATTTGCATTGGCCCTGCAAAAGCAAGAGATTCTTATTTAAATGAAATCGCAATTTTATCTGCAGCAACCATAACAAATTCCGATGCGATTCACCCAGGATATGGATTTTTATCAGAAAATGCTAATTTTGCAAGAATGGTAGAAGAACACGGCATAAAATTCATTGGCCCATCATACAAATTAATAGAAATAATGGGAGATAAAGTTGCTGCAAAGAAAACAGCCATTGAAGTAGGAATCCCAACTGTTCCAGGCTCAAAGGGGGCTATTTCTGATGAAACAGAAGCCTTAAAAGTTGCAAATGAAATCGGCTATCCGGTTTTA
>CAYWTE010000065.1:0-6744 GCA_964461145.1 uncultured Lactobacillales bacterium
ATTTTTGATATTCTTTCAAAGTTGTAGCCCCGATACAATGAAGCTCACCCCTAGCCAAAGCAGGTTTTAAGAGATTTGAAGCATCCATAGACCCTTCCGCTGCTCCTGCCCCGACAATTACGTGCATTTCATCGATAAAAAGAATAATATTTCCGGCTGCCGCTTCAATTTCTTTTAAAACAGCTTTTAACCTCTCTTCAAATTCGCCTCTAAACTTAGCTCCTGCAACCAAAGCACCTAAATCCAGAGCCATAACTTTGCGATTCTTTAAAGATTCGGGAACGTCTCCATTTATAATCCGCAGCGCCAAACCCTCAACAATTGCTGTTTTACCAACCCCGGGCTCGCCGATTAAAACCGGATTATTCTTCGTCCTGCGTGATAAAACCTGCACAGTACGGCGTATTTCTTCATCTCTGCCAATTACAGGGTCTAATTTTCCTAAAGCTGCTTTTGCCGTATAATCAATAGCATATTTTTTCAAAGCATTAAATTGCTCCTCAGCATTAGAACTTTGTACTGTATTACCCTTACGAAGCCCTTCCACAGCAATAGAAAGAGCTTTTTTATCCACAGAGTTATCCACAAGTATATGAACAGCCTCCCCAACCTCTAAAAGAGCCTGAAGCAGCCTATCCGCAGCAACAAAACTATCGCCTGATTTCTTTGCAATATTTTCAGCCTCATTTAGAACTTTAGTTAATTCTTGAGATATTGAATTTTGAACATTCCCCTCGATTTTTGGTTCTTTATCGAGAGTTTTTTGTAAATCAGCCTTAATTCGCTTAACATTTCCCCCCGCAGAAATAAGCAGCTCCAAAATAAACTCATCATCAATTAATGATTTAAGCAAGTGTGTTGATTTCACAAACTGATTATTTTGCATCATCGCAAATGAAGCCGCAGCATTAATAGCATCTTTAACTTTATCGGTATATATATTAAAATTCATTTCTTCCTCCGTCTTTATCTATTAAAGATGGTGAGGAATTTTTATTATTTCAAGATATCTGCTTAAACTTAAATTCTAAAACCCTATCAATTCCTGCTAAATCTTTATAAATTTCGACTAATTCAAAGCCTTTTTCAAAAAATATATTATTAACGTCTTCAGCTTGTCCCTTGCCTATCTCTAAGAATATAGCCCCCGTAGGCATAAGGAAGTCCTGCATTTTGTTTGCAATTTGCCGGTAAAGCTCCAAACCGTCTTCCCCCGCAACTAAGGCTATTTTAGGGTCATATTTGCGAACTTCAGGAGCCAGCTCTTCAAATTCTCTCAAAGCCACATAAGGAGGATTAGATACGACCAAATCAAATTTTTCCTCTGGGATAAAATTGTTCAAATCAACAGATTGAAATTTAACTCTATCCCTAAGCCCTAATTTAGCCGCATTATGTTCAGCTATTAGCACAGCTCCTGGAATAATATCTATCCCCAAGCCTACAGCTTCCGGAATTTCCTTAAGCAGCGCTAAAATAATACACCCCGAGCCTGTTCCTATATCTAAAATAGAGCGAGTACGAGTATCTTTATGACAAAGCTTAGATAAAGCCGCCTCAACGATTGTTTCGGTATCGGAACGAGGGTCTAAAGTATCTTTACCGATATCCAAAGAAAAATTCCAAAAATCCCGAACACCAACTATTCTTGAAACCGGTTCATTATTAAGTCTTCGCATTCCGAAATCTGCGATTCTTTGCAAAACAGCATCAGAAATCGGCTCTTCGGGGTGCATCATAACTTTATAAGGATCTACGTGCAAAATATGAGCGATAAGAACTCTCGCATCAAGTTTTGGAGTTTCAATACCCTTTACTGCAAATTCTTTTGTTAAAATATCGAGCGCTTCTCCAACTGTATTTGCATTAAGTATTTTCTGCATTATTCCATTTCCGAAAGTTTAGCGGCCATATCTTCAGCTATCAAAGCATCAATAATCTCGTCTAACCCATCGCCTTCCATAATTTGGTCAAGCTTATAAAGAGTAAGATTAACTCTATGATCGGTAATTCTCCCTTGAGGATAATTATAAGTCCTAATCCTCTCAGACCTATCGCCTGTTCCAACTTGCGACTTCCTATCCGCTGCTCTTGCGGTATCTTTAGCCACGCGCTGAGCATCATAAAGCCGAGAGCGAAGCATTTTCATTGCTTTATCTTTATTTTTGAACTGAGAGCGTTCATCTTGGCAGGCTGCAACAATACCTGTTGGAATATGCGTAATCCTAACTGCAGAATCAGTTTTATTAACGTGTTGTCCGCCTGCGCCTGAAGAACGATAAGTATCAATTCTTAAATCTTTTTCATTAATTTGAATATCAACATCTTCCGCTTCAGGCATAACGGCAACGGTTGCAGCTGATGTGTGAACTCTGCCCTGAGATTCGGTAACAGGAACTCTTTGCACTCTATGAGCACCTGATTCAAATTTTAGCCGAGAGAAAACGTCTTTTCCAGTAATCATTGCGATTGCTTCTTTATATCCTCCGAAATCACTCTCGGAAATATCCATAACTTCGAATTTCCATTTTTTCAAAGCAGCATATTTTTCATACATTCTAAAAAGACTATAAGCAAAGAGCGCAGCTTCTTCGCCACCTGTACCTGCCCTAATTTCTAAAATAGCATTTTTTTCGTCAGCCTCGTCTTTTGGTAAAAGCAGAATTTTAATTTGTTTTTCCAAATCAGGAATTTTTGCTTTTAAGTCGTAATATTCTTCTTCGGCCAAAGCTTTCATTTCAGCATCTTTCATTAAATCGGCAGCAGCTTTCATATTTTCTTTTGCCTTTTTAAGTTCTTTAATTGCAGAAACGATTGGGTCAAGCTGATAAGATTCTTTTGATGCTTTTGTAAATTCCTCGCCGGAAATTGTTGCAGCCTTAGCCATAACCGCTTGCAATTCTTCAAAACGATATTCGACTTTAACTAATTTTTCTTCAAAACTCATAATTACTCCGATATTTTTAGACTTTCTAACATCATTTATAAAGAATCGCAAGTAAATACTTATTTGGTCATTTTTTTAATGTCTCTGCGATTTTAGAAATTGTAGATGCGACTTTTATTCCAGCAGATTTAAAACTTTCAATTTTACTTTCTGCCGTACCTTTATTTCCTAGAATTATTGCCCCTGCGTGCCCCATTTTTTTATCTTTAGGAGCTGTTTGTCCTGCAATAAAGCCAACAATGGGTTTTTTATTTTTAATGGTTTTATAATATTCCGCAGCATCTTCTTCAGCTGTTCCTCCGATTTCTCCTATCATAATAATTGCCTCGGTATCGACATCATTATGAAACATTTCCAAACAATCGATAAAACTAAGCCCGATAACAGCATCTCCGCCAATACCAATACACGTCGACTGCCCGTATCCCAAGCTTGTAGTTTGAGCGACCGCCTCATAAGTAAGTGTTCCCGACCTTGAAATAATGCCTATTTTACCTTTTTTATGAATATTTCCGGGCATTATGCCTATTTTGCATTCATCAGGAGTAATTATCCCCGGACAATTAGGCCCGATAAGTTTTGAATTTGAATTTGCTAAAGCAGACTTGATTTTAAGCATATCGTGCAGAGGAATTCCTTCAGTTATGCAAACAATCAGCTTAATTTGAGCCTCTATTGCTTCCATAATACTGCTGTATGCAAAAGATGCCGGCACGAATATCATAGAAGCATCGGCTTTTGTATAATAAACAGCCTCACTAACAGTATTAAACACCGGCAGCCCCAAATGCTCTTGACCGCCTTTATTAGGAGTAACTCCGCCTAATAATTTAGTGCCGTATTTCAAACACTGTTCAGAATGGAAAGCTCCTTGTTTCCCTGTAAAACCTTGGCAAATTACTTTTGTTTCTTTATTTACTAAAATAGCCATTGTTTTTCAACTCCTTAATGCAGCTTTAAGAACTTTTTGAGCTGCATCATCTAAATCATCAGCTGCGATAAAATCAAGACCGGATTCTTTTAGAATATTTTTGCCTATATCTTCATTTGTCCCTTTAAGACGAACTATAATAGGAACTTTTATGCCGATTTGATTAACAGCATCGATTAATCCTTGAGCCAAAACGTCACACCTCATTATTCCACCGAAGATATTAATTAAAATTGCTTTAACTCTTTTATCTTCTAAAATTATCTCTAAAGCTTTAACGACCCTTTCTTTAGGAGCGCCGCCTCCGATATCTAAAAAATTTGCAGGTTTCGCTCCGAAATACTTTATAATATCCATAGTAGCCATAGCCAGCCCTGCCCCGTTAACCAGACAGCCTATTTGCCCATTATCTAAACTAACATAACTAATACCGTTTTCTTTTGCTACTTTTTCCAAAGAATTTTCAGCCTTTTCATCTGTTAATTCTTTTAATTCAAGATGACGAAACAAAGCGTTATCATCAAAACTAAGCTTAGCATCAAGAGCAAAAATCTTGGCGTTTTTATCAATAACTAAAGGATTAATTTCCAAAAGAGAACATTCTAAATCGATAAATAATTTGTAGCAATTTTGCATTATATCATTAAATTGCAGCGCCTCATTTTCTTTTAAGTTCAAAGAATCTGCAATTTCTTGACCTAAATTGGAGGGCAAACCTTTTACAATATCAATATAATTAGTTATAATTTTATCTTTTGAAGACTTTTCAATATCTATTCCTCCTAAAATTCCGATTATTATTATAATTTTTGCAGTTTTCCTATCTGCTGAAATTGAAAAATAAATTTCTCTATTAATTTCACAGAGCTGTTCGATATAAACTTTTTCAATTTTAATTCCGCTTTGATTAGTTTGATTGGTAACCAAATGATTCCCTAACATTTTTTCAGCTATTTTCTTTGCATTTTTAAAACCATCGGCTTTTTCAATACCTTTTAATTTTGTTTCTAATATACAGCCTTTAGCTCGACCTCCGGCATAAACCTGAGCTTTAAGAACACATTCTTTGCCTAATTCCTTTGCTATTTCTTGGGCTTCTTTAGAATTTTGAGCTATTTTTCCTTTTAAAACCGGAATATTATATTTTTTAAAAATTTCTTTAGCTTGATATTCATAAATATTCATATTACTCTTTCCTTTTTGAAAAAAGGTTATATCACATATTTTTTGGGGAATAAATAAAAAAACTCTTTATTAATAAAACTTATGGTATAAACTTTAATTAATTTGAATTTTAAACAAAAGCGGGGAATTAAATATTATGGCAAACGATATTATAGTTGCAGATAAAAAAGATTTAAAAGCTAAGACTAATGACAGTTTAGTTTTTGTTACACTTTACGTTAACGGGCAGCTTTTTGGACTTCCTGTTGATAGGGTTCAAGATATTTTAATTCCGGAAAAAATTGCTAACATTCCGTTAGCACCTAATGAAATCGCCGGAGCAATTAATTTACGAGGTAAAATAGTTACCGTCATTGATGTAAGGAAAAGGTTAGGCCTGCCTGATAATGAAAAAAGCAAAAATATGTGCGCTACGGTAGAACTCGGCAATGAACTTTATTCTTTAGTAGTTGACGACGTCGGCACCGTAATGGAAATATCTGCCTCAAAAATCGAAGCTAATGTTTCTACCTTAAATGCTGTTTGGCGTTCTGTTAGTAAAGGGATAGTTAGATTAGAAGGCGAACTGCTTATAATCCTTGATGTTGATGAATTTATGAATTTTAATAAAGGTATTTTTGCCGCTTAAAATTTTTTAATTTATGTTTTTAAAGAGCCCTCTTATTTTTGATAAGCGGGCTTTTTATTTATTTTTCTTGAAAAAGTAAAACAAAAATAATATCCTAAATAAAATAAAATAAGGAATTATAATAATGGCTAAAATACAACCTGTCAGAGGCACTCACGACCTTTTCGGCAAAGAAATTATAAAACACGATTATATTGAAAAAACAGCTCAAGAAATTTCTAAAACATACGGTTTTTCAAAAATAGAAACACCAATTTTTGAATTTACGGAAGTTTTTTCCCGCTCTGTTGGGGAAGAAACGGATATTGTCTCAAAAGAAATGTATAGTTTTGTTGATAAAGGCGGTGAGGCTATTTCTCTTCGTCCTGAAGGAACAGCTGGGGTTGTCCGTTCTTTTATTTCAGAGGGTATGCAGCAAGATATGCCTGTTAAATTTTTTTATTACGGCCCGATGTTTCGTTACGAACGTCCGCAGAAGGGCCGCCAGCGTCAATTTCACCAGTTAGGCATAGAATTAATCGGCGTTGACGACCCATTAGCTGACATTGAAGTCATCGCTTGTGCTTATCAAATTTTAAGCGCTCTTGGCTTAAAAGATAAAATAACCTTAGAGATAAATTCTTTAGGCGACAAAGAATCCAGAGAAAATTATCGCAAAATTTTAACTGAATATTTAAAAGCAAATTTTGATAAACTATCAGAAGATTCAAAAAGAAGAACAAACTCTAATCCTTTAAGAGTGCTTGATTCAAAAGAAGCTTGCGACGAAGATATTATAAAGAAAGCCCCAGTTTTAAGTGATTATTTAAATAATTTTTCTGCTGATTTTTTCAATAAAGTTAAAAACGGACTTGATAATTTAGGAATAAAATACATTATTAATGAAAAACTTGTCAGAGGGCTTGACTATTACACTCATACTGCTTTTGAGTTTAAATCCGAATTTTTAGGCTCACAAAGTACCGTTTTAGGCGGCGGGCGTTACAACGGATTAGTCGAACAATTAGGTGGCGCAAAAAACATTACCGGCATCGGCTGGGCAGCAGGTGCAGA
>CAYWTE010000066.1:0-4907 GCA_964461145.1 uncultured Lactobacillales bacterium
ATCCACCTTGAAATCCTTGCCAAGTCTAAGTATTGATGGATCCTGAAACAAGTTCAGGATGACGCCAAAGGAAAGTAAAATATCTAATCAAAATCTACTCATTTAGCTATAATTATCTAATTTTTCTCTTATTTTATAAAGCTGTTGCAATAAATTTTCTTTACTGTTTCTTGTTATTGGGCATCTAAAAGAAAGCGCCGGCTCTTTGATCGTGCCTTTAGATATTGGTTTGTATTTAGAGTTTTTAACATTTTGAATAAAAATATCCATATCTTGAATCGTCATTGGAATTAAAAATTTATTCGAAGATGTTTGCTTGTTTGCTATAAGTTTTTCAGCTGTCATTTTTTTTGTATCTATCCAAAATGCCGCTGATATTTCAGATTTATCAGAATCTCGAACAACCATAAATAGTTTTTCTTGAACCACCAAAATAAACATAATTTCGTCCCCCTGTTTTGTTTACTAATAGACAAATTATCATAATTTTAAACAAATGTCAATACAAAAAATGGAACAATATGAGAAATTATTATACAAGAAATAATAACCGCCCTAAAAGAGCGGTTATAAAAGGCATTATTTAACGTGAGATAAATTTTTTAAAAGTTCTGCGCAGGTGTTTGTTTGTGTTTTTTTGTTAATTAGCATTTTTTCATAAAAATTAATTGTTTCAAGAACAATTTCTTTAGAATTTTCTAAAACGTCTTTCTCTTTGTAATCGAGACTTTCATAAGCTTTGCACTTATTTTTAGGGTCGTTAACTGCAGCTTTGACAATTTTAAAATCATTCTCTGTCATATTTTCAAAATTAGAATCTCCATCTTTATTTTTTGTAACTCTAAAAGCTCCTAAACAGCCGTTATCATCTGAAAAAAAGAAAGTTTTTCCTGATATTTGCATTAGAAGAGTGTCCTCTCCAACCATAAAAATCATATTTTTGTTTTCAGTCATTCTTTTTAATCTCCTTTTGGACGGAAATATCACAAAAAAATGCAACTGTCAAGAGTTTTTTGCGATAATTTTTCGCAAACTTTCGGAATATGCTAAATGTTCTTGCTCTAAAATTCTTTGGCTTAAAGAATCCTCTGTATCTCCTTTAATAATAGGAACTTTTTTTTGCAGAATAATTTCTCCGCCGTCCATTTGTGCTGTTACAAAATGCACCGTGCAGCCTGATTCTTTATCTCCGGCTTCTAAGGCTTGCTTTTGGGCGTTTAGGCCTTTATGTTTTGGCAGCAATGAAGGGTGAATGTTGATTACTTTATTTTCTAATCCGCTTAAAAAGTCAGCAGAAAGTAGTTTCATAAAGCCAGCTAAGCAAATATAATCAGGGGATTTTGCTAAAATAGCCGATTTTAATTCTGTTTCAAAATCTTTTTGAGATTTTCCCTTACTTTCTATGATAGAAGTTGGAATTCTAAAATTTTTGGCTTTTTCTAACCCTAAAGCATTGGGTTTATTAGAGATAACTTCAATTACTTCAAACGGAGAGCCCGTTTCTTTAGAGCTTTTAATCAGGCTTTCCATATTTGAGCCTCGTCCGGAGATAAGAATAATAATTTTTGCGGTTTTTTTCATAGACTCTTTTCCTTAAATTTTCTATAAATAAAGCTTAATTTGAAAAATTATACAAGGATAAAATAATGGATACATACTTAAAACGAGGAGCCTCAGCAGATAAAAAAGATGTTCACGAGGCAATAAAAGGTATGGACGAGGGAGTTTTTAAGGGAGCTTTTTGTAAGGCAGTGCCGGATTTGAGCGGTGATAATGATTTTTGCACAATTTTGCATGCAGACGGTGTGGGAACAAAAATTATTTTAGCTTATTTAATTTATAAAGAAACCGGAGATTTAGAATATTTTAAGTTTGCAGCTCAGGATTCTACAGTTATGAATACTGATGATGTTTTATGTGTCGGAGCAGTTAATGATTTTATTTTATCTAATACTATCGGTAGAAATGCCTCACTTATTAACGGAGATATGATTAAAGCAATTATTACCGGATATAAAGAATATTCTCTAAAAATGGCTGATTTTGGGCTGAGAATAAATTTATGCGGCGGTGAAACGGCTGATTTAGGCGATATTGTAAGGCTTATCGTGGTTGATTCTACTTTAATGACAAGGATTAAAAAATCCGATTTTATTAATGCTGATAATATAAAATCTGAAAAAGTAATTGTCGGGTTTTCATCTTTCGGGCAGGCGGTTTATGAGGATAAATATAATTCTGGTATCGCAACAAATGGCTTAACCGCGGCAAGGCACGAGGTTCTTTGCGGATATTATAAAAAATACACCGAAATATTTGACCCGTTAAGAGAAGCTGTGGTTTATGAAGGAAAGTTTAAGCTTGAGGATAAAGAGCCTTATTTAAATAAATATTCTATTGCTGAGCTTTTATCGTCGCCGACTAGAACTTATGCCCCGATTATGAATAAAATTTTGCCGTTTTATAAAAAGAATATATATGCGATTTTTCATAATACCGGCGGTGGGCAAAGCAAAAATGTTAATTTCGGTCATAATATCAGGTATGTTAAAGATAATTTGTTCGAGATGCCGCTTATTTTTAAGCTAATTAAAGATTATGGACAGATGAAAATGGAAGAGCTTTATAAAGTTTTTAATATGGGTCATAGATTAGAAATTGTTTGTGATGAAAATATTGCTTTCGAATTAATTGATATTGCGGCGGAATTTAAGGTTGAAGCTAAAATAATCGGGCATACAGAATATAAACAAGGCGAAAATGAAGTTGTAATTAATACAGGAGAGCAAAAAATTGTTTACACCAGAGCTTAAAGAAGAATGCGGCATATTTGCTGTTATAAATAATAAAAAAGCCTGTTTTTATACAGCTTTAGGGCTTTACAGTTTGCAGCACAGAGGGCAGGAAGCTGCTGGTATTGCAACATACGGGCTTGATGGATTCCAAAGGAAAAGAGCAGAAGGCGTTGTTGGTGAAATTTTTAAATTCGGTGATAAAGAAGCTCAGCTTACTGGAGAAAAAGCTATCGGACACGTTAGATATTCTACAGCAGGCGGCGGCGGGCAGGAAAATATTCAGCCTCTTTGGGCGGATACTGATTTTGGCAGAATAGCTATTGCTCATAATGGCAATTTAACTAATGCTAAGACATTAAAAGAAGAGCTTATCAAAGAAGGGCGTTATTTTCAATCTACTTCAGATACTGAAGTTATTTTGCATCTTATCGCTAAAAGAATCGGCGAGATGGATATTCCGACAAGAATAATATCTGCTTTAAAAGAAATAAGCGGGGCGTATTCTCTTGTTTTTATGACTAAAGATAAAATTATGGCGGTTAGGGGGCCTTTTGGTATGCGTCCCTTGGTTATGGGCAAAAAAGGGGGTAGTTATATCTTTTCTTCCGAGAGCTGTGCTTTTAATTTAATTGATGCTGAGTATATTAGAGATGTTAACCCCGGAGAAATGATTGTTGTTGAAGATGGCCGTGAGCCTTACAGTATAAATATGAATCTTAATAAGCTAGAGAGATTTTGTATTTTTGAATATATTTATTTTATGCGTCCGGATTCTTGCTTTAAAGGATATCACGTATCAACGCTGAGGCAGAAAATAGGCGAGGAACTGGCAAAAAAATTTGAAAAAACTGCAGATGTGGTTATTCCGGTGCCTGATTCCGGTATTCCTATGGCGCTTGGTTTCTCAAGAGTAACAGGCATACCTTATCAAATGGGGATATTAAGAGGTCATTACGTCGGCAGAACTTTTATTTCTCCTACTGATGAAGCTCGAAATCTTAAAACAAAGCTTAAATTATCTATTGATGAAAATATCGTTAGAGGGAAAAAAGTGGTGCTTGTTGATGACAGTATTGTTAGAGGCGTCACGATGAAAAACTTGGTGCAAATGGTTAGAAAGGCAGGGGCAAAAGAAGTCCACGTTCTTTCAGGGTGTCCGCCGATTAAACATCCTTGTTTTTACGGTATTGATATGCCTACTCACAAAGAGCTCTTAAGTGCTTCGATGAATGAAAATCAAATCGCCGATATAATAGGGGCAGATTCGGTTGCATTTATTACCATAAACGGGCTTTACCGAGCTTTGGGAAGTATGGAAGTTCGTCCTGATTATCAAAACAGGTGCTGTTGTGATGCTTGTCTTACCGATGATTATGATGTTCCCGTTATTGATGAAGAATTAAAAATGGAAATGGATAAATAAATGAAAATAAAACTCAATGTTTTGTTAATCGGGTCGGGCGGCAGAGAGCACGCACTTGCTTGGAAAATTTCTCAAAGTTTGATGTGCGGCGAATTTTATTGCGCTCCTTCTAATGCAGGAATAAAAAATATAGCAAAATCAGCAAAAATTAATGTTAAAAATCATCAAGAAATTATAGATTTTTGCATAAATGAAAAAATTGATTTTGTAATTGTAGGTCCTGAAGACCCTCTTGCACAAGGTATTGTTGATGATTTAGAATCGAGCGGCATTTTAACTTTTGGGCCTCTAAAAGCAGCCGCAATGCTTGAAAGCTCAAAGGATTTTTCAAAGCAAATTTGTGTGCAAAATAATATTCCGACTGCGAAATATAAAACTTTTGATAATCCTTTTGATGCTAAGGAATATATTAAAAAACAAGGCACTCCGATTGTGATTAAAGCAGACGGATTAGCAGCCGGTAAAGGGGTTGTCGTTGCACAAACAATAACGCAAGCTTTAGATGCTGTTGAAAATATTATGGAAAATAAAGCTTTTGGCGAATCGGGCGCTTTGATAGTTGTTGAAGAATGTTTGTTTGGCGAGGAGCTTAGTTATTTTGCTATATTCGATGGCAAAGGCGGAATTCTGCCAATCGGAACAGCTCAAGACCATAAAAGAATTGGTGATGGTGATACAGGCCCGAATAC
>CAYWTE010000066.1:4917-6739 GCA_964461145.1 uncultured Lactobacillales bacterium
ACCGGTGGGATGGGAACTTATTCTCCGGCAAATAAAGAAAATCCTTATTTAATGGATTTTGTTTTAAATAAAATATGCAAACCTTTAGATGCAGCTATGCGCTCAAGAGGAACTCCTTTTAAGGGGGTATTATTTGTCGGGTTAATGGTTAACGGCGATGATATCAATGTTATTGAATTTAACGTTCGCTTTGGCGATCCTGAAACGCAATCAATTATGCTTAGGTTGAATAGCGATTTATTAGAATTGTTTTATTTGGCAGCAAAAGGAGAGCTTAATAAAGTTAAAAGCATAGATTTAAGTGATGATTTCGCTTGCTGCGTTGTTATGGCTTCTAAAGGTTATCCTCTTGATTATCAAAAAGGAACGGTGATTGAAAATTTAAGCAAGGCTGAAGCTGTCAGCGGAGTTAAAGTCTTTCATGCAGGAACGGATATAAATGAAAAAGGCGAGCTTATTGCTGTTGGCGGCCGAGTTTTAGCAATAGCCGCAATCGGGGGCGACTTTATTCAAGCAAGAGCTAGGGCTTATGAAGCAGTTTCTAAAGTTATTTGGTCTAATGCTTATTATAGAAATGATATCGGCAAAGCTTTAAATGGTGCGCCCAACAGGAATTGAACCTGTGGCCTCAGGATTAGGAATCCTACGCTCTATCCGGCTGAGCTATGGGCGCATTAATAACAAGTCTATTCATAAAGGAGATGAAAATAAAAATCAAGCATTCCTTATATTTTGAATATCTTTTTCATCAAAAATATATTTTTCTCCGCAAAAGTCGCAAATTACCGATATTTTACCTTCTGTTTTCATATTTTCAACGTCTTGGTAGCTAAAACTCTTTAGCATATCAGCTACTCGCTCTTTTGAACAATGACAGCCAAAGCTTAAAGAGTTAGCCCCAGAAATAACAGGCGAATGCTCGTGATATAAACGGTGTATGATTTCTTCGCCGGTGATAGTATAATCTAATGCTTCCTGCTCACCTAATGTTTGCAGGAGAATTTTTGCCTCTTGCCAAAGATTATTCTCCTCATCTTCTGATGTTTTACTTGGCATTTTTTGAATCATAAAGGCTGCGGCTTTAATATTATTATCATCGCCGCCTACAAAAATTTTTATATCCGTCTCAATTTGTTCAGATTGCTCAAAATATTTATTTGCACATTCTCCTAAGGTTACTCCGTCAAGCTTTATGACGCCTTGATATTTTTCCATATTTTCACCTTGGTCTACGGTAAAGCCCATATGCCCGCTGCCTAAAAAATACGGGGCTGATTCTAACATACCTTCCGTTTTTCTAATAATTTGAGCCTTTTTAATGGATTCTGCGTTGAATTTGCATGTTGCTCTGATTTTGCCGCTTGAGGAAACGTCGACGACTAACATCGGAATTTGTCCGTCGCTTTGAATTTGTAGTTTAAATGCACCGTCGTATTTTAATGAATTGGCTAGAACTCCCGATAATGCACACGCTTCAGATAAAGCTCCTTTAACGGGGTAAGGGTATTCTTTTCTTTGAAAAATTTCTTGTAATACATTTTCTAACCTTACAAAACGCCCTAAAATGCTGCCATCTTTGAAATGAAAAGAAATAATTTTGTCTTCCATATTTAATCCTTTTATTTTATAATATCTTAAACGTTATAATCCTAGAGAAGTTTTAGTAAATGTCAAGAAGCCAGAAAAAAATAACATATAATCGATTGAAAAATATAGCTTATTTTTATTTAGAAAGGTTTGATGCTTCGTCAATGCATTTAAAAGAGGTTTTAAGCAGGCGGGTTTTGAAAGCTAAATTTATAAATAATGAAGATTATCCTGA